>CAZNQI010000006.1:0-23281 GCA_964575375.1 uncultured Faecalibacterium sp. | reverse complement strand
GATTTTTGCTTTGTAATTGCCGTACTGTTCTATGTACTTAAGGTCAACATCAGCTTTTTTTGCGATTTCGCTGATATGCTTCATTTCGCACTGCTGTGCTATTTCAATATCAGATAAATAAGCCATTTGATTGTTTCCTTTCCGAGATAATATTTGACTTTTATTATAGCATAATTTTTTACATAATGTCAAATGAAAGTAGGAAGCAATAAGTTTTTTAATAATACACGCCAAAGCTGCTTTATGTGCGAAGTGCAATTCATAACATAAACACAACGGGACAGATAACCTGCGCTGAATGCATAAGGTACCTGTCCCTTTTTTTAGATTGCCGAATATTTTAACTTCTTACTCCCTACTAACTAATCTGCTACTCTTCTCCGGCAGCTGTGCTACAATTATTGCAGTGAACATAAGCACACAGCCTATAGCTTCTCTTGCAGTCGGTATCTGCTTTAGTACAAGCATTGCAGTGAGTACACCGAAAACAGATTCGAGCGACATTATCATAGTGGCTATCGTCGGCTCGGTTTTCTGCTGACCTAAAATTTGTAAGGTGTACGCAATAGCACTTGACATAATTCCCGAGTATGCGATAGACGGGAAAGCCTTTATAAGATTTTCGAGTGTTACTTCCTCTGTTAAAAGCATAAACACAAGAGCTATCATACCGGCACAGAAAAATTGCAATGCCGAAAGGCGAACACCGTCGAGCGAGGGCGACACCTTGTCTATTATTATAATATGAATTGCGAAGCATACGGCGCAGGCGAGAACATAAAGGTCGGAAAACTGCATTGTGCTGTCCTGCTTTATACAAAGAAGATAGAGTGCTGCGACAGAAACGCCGACACACAGCCATATAACGGGGCGAATTTTCTTGCCGAGGAAGACAGAGAAAATCGGTACAAGAAGTATGTAAAGTGCAGTTATAAAGGCCGCATTACCGGGCGGAGTACCTCTGTCGATACCGAATTGCTGAAGCGACGAGGCAGCAAAGAGTATAACACCACAAGCACAGCCGCCTTTTATAAGGTAAGAAAAATCTTGCTTTGACATTTTCTTGTATTCACTGCCGAGCTTTTTCTTTTTTAAGCTGTCCATAACAAAAATTACGGGCAAAAGTGCAACGGAGCCTAAAAGAGAGCGCATTGCTATGAATGTAAACGGTCCTACGTGCTCTGCGCCTGTTGTTTGTGCTACGAAGGAGCTGCCCCAAATGATAGCCGCAAGGCATAAAAGCAGAGAGCCTATTAAGTTGTCCTTTTTGTTCTTTTCCATTGTTGTCTCCTGTGTTTTTTTGATTTATAGGTCAAATTTATGCTTGTTCATTTCTTTTATAAGTCTTTTTGCTTCGCTTACGCAAACGCCGGTATGTACTGCCCCAAAAAAGCGAAGAAATAGTGGAAAACAGGTGCTAAAATAAGGGCAGGGAAGTAGTTTGCAGTTTTGAACTTGCCAATACCGGTGAGATTAAGACCTAAAGCCAAAATCATAAGTGAGCCGACACAAGTGATTTCTGCAATTGCGCCTTCGCTTAAAACAGGCTCAAGTACACCTGCGAGCAAAACGATAGAGCCTTGGAAAACGAGGACGAAAACACTTGCAAAAATAACGCCGATGCCGAGACTTGCCGAAAGCATCATTGAAGAAAACAGGTCAAGTATGCTCTTTGTAAATACGGTTGTGTGGTCGCCCTTAAGACCCGATTCGAGCGAGCCTATAATAGTCATAGCGCCGACACAGAAAACGAGACTTGCAGTAACAAAGCCCTCTGTTACAGACACCTTGTCGTCTTGCTTTTTGAGCTTTTTTGAAAGCTTATCGCCTACACTGCCGAGCTTGCCGTCGATATCGAGCGCAGTGCCTATTATTGCACCGATAACCATTGAAATGATTGTTACAAGGACATTTTCACCCTTGAGCATACCCTGTATACCTATTAAAATAGTACAAAGACCGATACCTGTCATAGCAGCATCGCTGTACTTTTTGGAAATACCCTTTTTGAAAATCAGACCGATTGTACTGCCGATAAGAACGGTAGCAACGTTAACTAATACACCAAGCATTGCTTTTCACTCTTTTCTTTATATTTTTTACGATAAAAAACAGTATATCATAAATAGCGTTTTGTTATCAATATTATTTTCAAAATTTGCTTAGATTTTGCTTTGCTTTGTTTTTTATGAAAAACGGTATATTGCAAAACTTATATTAACGTCAACATCATTTTCTCTAAAAATACCATAATATGACCTTTTTTTATTTTTCAGTGCTTTATAATGTCCCTTACTGAAAAAATGAAAGGATATTGACTATGAAAGATAAAACAGCAGAAAAGGTTATAGACATAAATGAGGATGACAACAGAGAGATTGCATATAGCGAAGAAGGTAAAAAGGAAAAAGTTCAGTACATACAGCTTGTGCTTTACGGTATTGCGGGATTTTTGTTTTCGTTTTTTTCTTCTTTCGGTGAAATGTCGCCGTTTGGAATTTCGTTTTTATGTGCAGTACCGTACGATGTGAGCTTTGTGGTTTTCCTCTTTGGAAGTATAGGGTACTTTTTTTCAAAAGGTCTGTCTACTGCGCTGAAATATACTGTTGCAATGGCTGTAGTTTGCGCCTTTAAGCTTATTGTACATAAGCGTTTTTCTTCGAACGGAAAACGGGACTTTCTTTCTTTTGTGGCTTTTGTTATATCATTTGGCGTGGGAGCAGTGGAGCTTTTCGTTACAGGCTTTGAGCTGTATACCTTTTTCCTTTGCATTTTACAGGGGGTTCTTTCGTTTTGTGCAACGATGTTTTTTATAAAAAGCTATAAAATTCCGCTTGGCAGAATAGGTATTTCAAACCTTGGAGCTAAAGAGGGAACCTGTCTGTTTCTTTCGGGTGCTGTCTTTCTTATGTGTGCATCGTACTTCACTTTGGAGGGAATTTCACTCGGCAGGGTACTTGCTATAGCGATTATACTGTTCGTTTCGCTTTACAAGGGAAGTGCACCGGGAGCTGTGTTTGGTATTGTTTTTGCACTTTCGTTGAGCGTTGACGAGAATTTCAGATACATTTTTCCCTGCATTGCCGTATCCTCTTTGGTATCGGGTGTCTTTTCAAGCTATGGGCAAATTATAACAAGTGTCAGCTTCTTTGTGAGCTATGTGATATCTCTTTTGTTTTTTAGAGCAGATGCAGACATTGTTATAAATATCATTGAAGCCGTGCTTGCCTGCGGAAGCTTTATGCTGGTGCCGTCAAAATGGATAACGGCACTTCAGGATTTGTGCGAGAAAACGGGAATAGTTAAAAACAAAAAAATAAATACGGCTCTCAGTGAAAGCCTTTTCGACAGCGCAAACAACATTTACGAGATTGCCGGGATAATAGGTAATATTTCAGAAAAGCTGGACAGTGTTATTAACCCCGAGGTGGACAAGCTGTTTTCGTTTTTACAGCAAAGAGTTTGTACGGATTGCGAAAACAAAGCAAGGTGCTGGAATAAGAATTTTAACTCAACGGCAAACGATGTTATGGTGATTGCAGGTATAAAGGAAAAAATAAAGGATAGACTGCCGCTTCAAAAGCGTTGCCCGAGAATAGGTATTCTCACAAGTGCTATCGAAACGGCACACATCGATTATGTAAACGATATGGCGGTTAAGATGAAGCTCAGCGAAATGCGAAAGGTGCTGGTTGACCAGTTTTCATCTATGGGCGATTTCCTTTTTGAAAGTGCAAACAAAATTGCAAGCAGCAGAATGGTGGATACGGCACGCTCGGCGAGTATGAGAACGGCACTTACAGATGCCGGGGTATATGTCGATGCACTGGACTATTTCACCAATGCAGACGGCAGGGTAACGGTTGAAATGAGCGTTATAGACAGAAGCTTTGAAACGGACTACAAAAAGGCAAAAACAGTAATTGAAGTGCTGACAAAGAGGTTTTTTGAAAAGCCTCAAATAGCGGTGAACGAGATTAAAACTACCGTAAGCTTTGAAGAACGAGCATCCCTTGAGGTGCAGTTTGGATATTACCAAAAGCCGATGCTTAAAGACACTCTTTGCGGCGACTGTGTGAGTATCGTTAAGGGTCAGGACGGAACAAGAAACGCTATAATCAGCGACGGTATGGGAACGGGCTCAAGAGCTGCAATAGACAGCACGATGACCTGCAGTATTTTGTCGAAGCTGCTTTCGAGTGGCTTTTCTTTCGACAGTGCGTTAAAGATAGTAAACTCTGCTATGATAATGAAATCTACCGACGAATCACTTGCAACCATAGACGGTGTGAGTATTAATGTATATACGGGAAAGGCGGTGTTTTATAAAGCGGGCGCAGCTATCAGCTTTGTAAGACGAAAGGATGAGATCGAGGTTGTTGAAAGACAGTCCTTACCCGTTGGAATAATAAGGAATATAAGCTTTTCAAAAATGAGGGCAGAGCTTTTACCGGGCGATATTATTCTTATGGTATCGGACGGAGCTGTGGCAAACGATTGCTCATGGATAAACGATGAGCTGCTTGCTTGGAGTACGAATAATATGGAGGATCTTGCAAAGCATATTGTGTCGTTGGCTTCTTTGCGCTCTGATAAAAACAGCAGAGACGATATAACAGCACTCGCTATTAAGATTACAAGGAAAAAAATAAGGAGTTAGGCTTAAGTCAGAAGCTCGGTTAATCAGTAAACTTTAAGGTATAGCAAAAAACTGAGATTTAAAGGGAAAGTAGCTTTTGCCGCAGTAAAAGTCGAAAGGGTATTTTAAATGCAAAATGACTGACGTATGAGAAAAGTAAAGAGCCCAAATGGCTCAAGGTATCATAAGCGAGAATACAAATCGGGACCGGTTCGCTGTGCGCTTTCGCACGGGGGTAACCTGTCCCTTCGTCTTTAAAAGCTGCTAAAAGCAATAAAAGAAAAAAATTCCACAAAACCGTAGTTATTTTTTCTAACAAATTACACAAAGTATAGTTGTAGTTTATAAAAAAGTTGTAACAAGATGACAAAAAGTATTGAATTTTTTATTTGATAGTGATATTATGGTAACTGTAATATTGTAATAGTGGTGCAGTGGGACTTTTTGTCTTTTGTGCTGCAATAAAAGGGGTGTGAAAATGTCTGCAAAAAAATCAAAAGGCGATGATGTTGCTCTTTATCTTTTTCACCAAGGTAACAATATGAAAGCCTATGAGTATATGGGCGCTCACAAGGTTCCGGGCGAAAAGGATCTGTTCTCGTTCAGAGTTTGGGCTCCTCACGCCAAAAGTGTAAGCGTTGTTGGCGATTTCAACGGCTGGAACGATACCGCAAACGAAATGAGCCTAATCAACGATGCAGGTATGTGGGAATGTTATATCGAGGGTGTGAAGCAATACGATAAATACAAATTTATGGTAACTGCTCAAAGCGGCAAGAAAACAGCCAAAGCTGACCCTTATGCTTTCCACAGCGAAACAAGACCTGATACTGCTTCAAAGTACTATGACCTTTCGGGCTATATGTGGAAGGATAGTGCTTGGCAAAAGCAAAAAATGACTAAAAATGTCTACGAATCTCCGATGAACATTTACGAAATGCACGCAGGCTCGTGGAAAACACACGACGACGGCAATCCCTATACTTACAGAGAATTGGCCTCAGAGCTTGTGGCGTATGTCAAGGATATGGGCTACACGCATATCGAGCTTATGCCCTTGTCGGAGTATCCGTTCGATGGCTCGTGGGGTTACCAAGTAACAGGCTACTTTTCAGCCACCTCACGTTACGGCACACCACACGACCTTATGTACTTTGTGGACTGTTGCCACCAAAACGGCATAAGCGTCATTCTCGACTGGGTGCCTGCTCACTTTCCGAAAGACGAGCACGGCCTTTACAATTTCGACGGCGAGCCTTGCTATGAATACAAGGACCCGAAAAAGGGCGAACACAAGGACTGGGGTACAATGGTCTTTGACTTTGGCAGAAACGAGGTCGTGTCTTTCCTTACAAGCTCAGCTGCTTTCTGGCTCGATAAGTACCATATAGACGGTCTTCGTGTTGACGCTGTCGCTTCAATGTTATATCTCGACTACGGCAGAAATCACGGCGAATGGATAGCTAATATGTACGGCGGAAACGAAAACCTTGAAGCTGTCGATTTTCTTCGCAAGCTCAACACAGGCGTTTTCCGTGAATTCCCGAACGCTCTAATGATAGCAGAGGAAAGCACGGCTTGGCCACTCGTTACAAAGCCTTGCGACATCGGTGGTCTCGGCTTCAACTTTAAGTGGAATATGGGCTGGATGAACGATGCACTTCGCTATTTCTCTATGGACGGTCTTTCAAGAAAGTACAACCACAATCTTTTGACCTTCTCGTTCTTCTACGCTTTTTCGGAAAACTTCATTTTGCCTATATCGCACGACGAGGTTGTACACGGAAAATGCTCACTCATCGGCAAAATGCCGGGCGAATATAATGATAAGTTTGACGGTATTCGTTCATTCCTCGGCTACCTTATGTCTCACCCGGGTAAAAAGCTCACCTTTATGGGACAGGAGTTCGGTCAGTTTATCGAATGGAAGTATGACACGGGACTTGATTGGGTGCTTCTTGAATACGAAAAGCACCGTCAGCTTCAGTCTTACGTTAAAAAGCTAAATCATCTTTATCTCAAGCATCCTGCTTTTTGGGAGATTGACTACAGCTGGGAGGGCTTTAAGTGGCTCGTGAGCGACGATAATCAAAACAGTGTTATCGCTTTTTCAAGACGAGATAAAAACGGCGAAGAGCTGGTTGCTGTTTGCAACTTTACTCCCGTTATGAGAGAGAAATATTCATTCGGTGTTGAAAACGAGGGTATCTATGAGGTGCTTCTCAATTCCGACGACGTTTCTTTCGGCGGCAGTGGTAAGGGTACAAAAACAAAGGTTTCTTCAAAGAAGAAGGGTATGCACGGCTTTGAGCATTCTCTTACAATGAACTTGCCAGGTCTTTCCTTTATACTTTTAAAGAGAAAGCCGAAGAAAACAGTTAAAAAAGCACAAAACGCTACTAAATAACTAAACCAAGAATGGAGGAAATATTTATGGTTAAAAAAACAGAGTGCCTTGCAATGCTCCTTGCAGGTGGTCAGGGAAGCAGACTCGGTATACTCACAAAAAACATCGCGAAGCCTGCAGTTCCTTACGGCGGTAAGTATCGCATTATCGACTTCCCGCTTTCAAACTGCATAAACTCGGGTATTGAAACTGTTGGTGTTCTCACACAGTATCAGCCACTTGAGCTTAACGACTACATCGGTAACGGAAGACCGTGGGACCTTGACCGTTCCTACGGTGGTGTACACATTCTTTCTCCTTATCAGCAGATTAAGGGTACTGAATGGTACAAGGGTACAGCAAACGCTATTTACCAAAACATTACTTTTATCGACCGTTATAACCCCGAATATGTTGCAGTTCTTTCGGGCGACCATATCTATAAAATGGACTACAACAAGATGCTCGAATACCACAAGGCAAAGGACGCAGCTTGCACTATCGCTATGCTTGAGGTGCCTTGGGAAGAAGCAAGTCGTTTCGGTCTTATGTTCGTAAATGATGACGGTTCTATCAGCGAATTTGAAGAAAAGCCAAAGAACCCAAAGAGCAACAAGGCTTCAATGGGCGTTTACATATTCACATGGAAAAAGCTTCGTCAATATCTTATCGACGATGAAAACAACCCGGATTCGGGTAATGACTTCGGTCATGACGTTATTCCGACAATGCACGCAGCGGGCGAGAGAATGTTCGCATTCAAGTTCGACGGCTATTGGAAAGACGTTGGTACTATCGACAGCCTTTGGGAGGCAAACCTTGACCTTCTCAATCCAAAGGTAGACCTCGACCTTTCGGACGACAGCTGGAAGATTTACACAAGAAACCCAATTGCTCCCCCACACTTTGTGTCCTCTACTGCAAAGGTTGAAAACTCAATGATCGGTGAGGGCGGCCTTATTGAAGGTGAAGTTGACTACTCAATTCTCTTTTCAAACGTTGATGTTGAAGAGGGTGCAGTTGTAAGATACTCCATAGTAATGCCCGGCACAAAAATCAAGAGCGGTGCTGTTGTTGAATACGCTATCGTTGCTGAAAACGCAGTTATCGAAGAAAACGCTCACGTTGGTGAAAGTCCGGAGGGCATCAGCAATCTCGAAGATTGGGGCGTAACCGTTATCGGTGAAAAGGTTACAATCGGCAAGGGTGCTACCGTTAAAGCAAAAGAAATGATCGACCAGGATATAAAGGGGGAATAAGACATGGCAAGTACGAATGTATTAGGTATAATTTATTCAAACGTATATGACGATTGCATCAGCGAGCTTACAAGTATTCGTACAATGGGCTCTGTACCCTTTGCAGGCAGATACAGACTTATTGACTTTGTACTTTCGGGTATGGTAAACGGTGGTATTGTTAAGGTTGGTATCAGTACAAAGGCTAACTATCAATCACTTATGGACCACGTAGGCTCAGGTAAGGCTTGGGACCTTTCAAGAAAGCACGACGGTATGACAATTTTGCCTCCGTTTAATCTTGCAGGTACAGGTGGAGTTTACAAAAACAGAATTGACGCTCTCAAGGGTATGGTTACATATATTTCCGAATCGGGCAAGGATTATGTTGTTCTTGCAGATTGTAATGTTGTTTGCAATCTCGACTACGCAGAGCTGATTGACGAGCATATTAAGAGTGGTGCAGATATTTCAATAGCATACAAAAGAGGTATTGCACCAAACCTTCAAGACACAATGAACTTCGAGCTTGACGGCGACAAGATTACAAAGGTTACTCTCACATACAAAGCAAGCGAGAGTGCAGTTAACTATTCGCTTAACATAATCGTTTTAAGCAGAGCTTTACTCGAAAGACTTATCGACGAAGCAGGCAGAAATTCCTACACCTGCTTTGAAAAGGATATTATCGCAAATAAGGTAGGCACTCTCAATATCAGAGGCCACAAGATTGAAAGCTATGCAAAAACAATAGATTCGCTTCAAAGCTATTACGATGTAAGCCTTGATCTTCTTTCAGGCGAATACAGAAATCTCTTTGAACCGGAGAAACCTATTTTCACAAAGGTAAGAGACGATATGCCTGCTATCTACGGCATACAGGCTAATGTTAAGAATTCACTTGTTGGAGACGGCTGCATTATAAAGGGTACTGTTGAAAATTGTATTCTTTTCAGAGGAGTTTACATTGCAGAGGGTGCAGTTGTTAAAAACTCAATCATTATGCAAAACTCTTACATTTCCACAAATTCAAAGGTAAACTGTGCAATTCTCGACAAGAGTGTTGTTATTCAGCCCAACCGTGAAATCAGTGGTGCAGAGACTTATCCTCTTTATATAGGTAAGAAAATAACTATCTAATTCGGAATTCGGAATGCGCCTTGAGATGGGAATTGTCAGACCCCTCTGTCAGCCATTAGGGCTGACATCCCCCTTTCAGTGGCGACGAGCTGACGAGACTTTCAGTTTCTGCTTCGCCGAGAAAAAGTTGTTCGTAGGGGCGACCATTGGTCGTCCTTGCCTGAGTGAAGTAGCAAGAGTTTAACAGTCAGAAGTTGAAACGATTCAACAAACTAACGAAATTAAATGTATTTCCCCTTTCAGGGGAGATGTCCGTAAAAACAGAGGGTTTATCCCTCGAATTCCGAATTTGTAAAGTTTTACGAAAGGAAAATTTTATCATGAAAGTTTTATTTGTAGCAAGTGAAGCATTACCTTTTATGGCTAGTGGTGGTCTTGGCGATGTTGCAGGCTCATTGCCTCAAGCTCTTCGAAAAAGGCTTATCGGTTGCCGTGTTGTAATGCCCTTATACGACACAATCAAGCAGGAGCTTAAGGATAAGATGACATTCATCACAAACATATCAGTTCCTGTTGCTTGGAGAAGACAGTATTGCGGTATCTTCCAAGCAAAGCACGAGGGAGTTATCTATTATCTTCTCGACAACCAATACTATTTTAAGCGTGATACAATCTACGGCCACTACGACGATGCAGAAAGATTTACTTTCTTTTCTCGTGCCGTGCTTGAAATTTTACCTGTTATCGACTTTAAGCCGGACATTATCCATTGTAACGATTGGCAAAGCGCTTTGACACCTGTTTTCTATTCAACATTCTATTCTAAAGACCCTTGGTACCACGGTATCAAAACAGTTTTCACAATTCATAACATTCAATATCAAGGCACATACGGTATGGAGCTTGTAAACGATGTTATCGGTCTTAACGCAGAGGATACATCCATAGTTGAATACGACGGCGACGTAAACTTTATGAAGGGCGCAATAGAATGTGCAAACAAGGTTACAACAGTATCACCGTCCTATGCAGGCGAAATTCTTGACCCTTGGTTCAGCCACGGTCTTGACCCTATACTTCGTGAGCGTCAATGGAAGCTCCAAGGTATTCTCAACGGTATCGACATTATTAACTACGACCCCGAAACCGACAAAAATATTGCTGTTAATTACACAGCAGCAGACGTTAAACAGGGCAAAGCAAAGAACAAGGCTGCTTTGCAGAAGGAAATGGGTCTTCCCGCTCGTGAGGATGTGCCTATTATAGGTCTTGTTACCCGTCTTGTATCTCATAAGGGCCTTGATCTCATTAAAGGTATTCTCGATGAGCTTTTATACACAACCGACGTTCAGTTTGCAATTCTCGGCTCAGGCGATTGGCAGTATGAAACCTTCTTCAAGGAAATGGCTGCAAAATATCCCGACAAGGTCGCTTTCCAATTAGGCTTCATTCCTGCACTCGCAAGAAAAATCTATGCAGGTGCTGACCTGTTCCTTATGCCGTCAAAGAGCGAGCCTTGCGGTCTTTCTCAAATGGTTGCTCTTCGCTACGGCACAGTGCCCATCGTTCGTGAAACAGGTGGTCTTCGCGACTCTATCACCGACAGTGGCGATGGTGAGGGCAACGGCTTTACATTCAAGAGCTACAACGCTCACGATATGCTCGACGCAATAAGAAGAAGTCTTAACGCTTATTGGAATAAGCCGTATTGGGATACTCTTGTTGAAAGAGGCATTAACTGCGACTTCAGTTGGGGCAAGAGCGCTAACGAATACATTAAGATGTATAAGGAAGTTCTTAAGTCATAATAAATCTGTAACGGTTGTGCTTTTTTCGGCACAACCGTTAACCACTTGAAAAAGCAGAATTACTGACGAAACGGATAAGTTAGGAGTTAAAACATTCTGAACCTAACGTAATTAGTTGAATTGCCCCTTGAAAGGGGAAATGTCTGCCTTATATGGCAGACAAAGGGGTAACATTCGCCCTTAAAAGGAACATTCACTTTGCAGTATGAACCTGCTTGTTTTTAACAAGTATTGTTAAATTTTAAGTTAAAGGAGAAAATGAGATGAAGAAATATGACGTTATCGTTTGTGGCGCATCTACAACAGGTGCTTATTTCGCTTGGAAAATGGCAGAAAAAGGCCACAGCGTTCTTATGCTTGAAAAGGAAAAGGCGGAAGATGTATCAAGAGCATACGACATTTTTCACATGGGAAGAAACGATATGGAAAAGTTCGGTCTGCCCATTCCTAAAAAAGGTGATCCCGAGTACGGCTTTGAGTTTATTTCGGGTAATGTGCTTTCACCCTACGGTAACTACCCTAAAAAGGGCTCAGACCCCGTTGTGGGTATGCACAAGCACGAATACATAATGCTTATGAATAAAATCGCCGAGGAAAAAGGTGCAGAAATAATCTACGATGCACCGTTCAAGGATTTCCTTTTAGATGAAAACGGTAAGATCATCGGTGCGAAGTACATTTCAAACGGCGAGGAAGTAGAGGTTGAAGCTTCTTTGGTTGCCGACTGTACGGGTATTCCTGCAGTTGCAAGAACAAAGCTTCCCGACGATGCTTATTGCGAAAACCTTAAGCTTACACCGAGAGACATTTTCTACGTTGTTCTTTACTATGCAAAATATGATGACCACGTTAAGGCAAGAGATCTGGACGGCTCATTTTTACAATACAAGACCTGGTCTGCTCCGTCAGGAGACGAGCACGGCGCAATTTTAGGCGTAGGCGGCAACTACAGCTACGAGTACGCAGAGGAAATCTTCAAGGAATTTAAAAAGAATGTGCCTTGGCCGAAGTATACAGTGGATAAAACTGAAAAAGGTATGACACCGTACCACAGAGGTATCTATTCATTCGTTGAGGACGGTTTTATTGCACTTGGAGACACAGCTTGTCTTACAAAACCCACCTGTGGCGAGGGCTGTACATCTTCAATGTATCAAATCGAAATTGCTGTTTACGTTATTTCAAAGCTTCTTAAAGAGGAAAAGGAACTCACAAAGGAAAATATGTGGCCTATCAACAAACGCTATATTGAAGTGCAGGGCAAGGACTTTGATACAATGCGACCGCTTCTTATCGGCGTTGTTCAGGCAAGCTATGACGAAGCTGAATATCTGTTCAAGCACGATATCATCTTCAGCCAAAAGATTTTAGGAGGTCAAGGCGGCGACCTAACATTCACATCTGCAGAAATCGCAAAAATGATTTCCTTTATTGTGGGTGGTGTCGTTTCAGGCAAGCTTAAGGCTTCAACCCTTAAAAAAATCGCAAAGGGTCTTATGCAGATGATAGACCTCGGCAAGCTTTATGACGAATATCCCGAAACGCCCGCAGGCTACTTCGAGTGGAAGAAGAAAGCAGACGAAAAATGGGCAGAAATCGGAAAGATGGCAGACACCTGCGACGAAAAGGTGCTTAACAGACTCGGAATAAGCAAGTGAAATAAAAAGACGGTCGTGATTGCGATCGTCTTTTCAGTTAAGCAGGAAGCCCGGAGTTGACTGACGAGTGAGTTGGTTCGTTTAATCAGCAAACCTCAATGTAACACAAAAGGACAGGCACGTTTTGCATTTTTGCAAAATCGTAACCTGTCCTATTATTTTTTTACTCGTCAATATGTGAGAAGAAAAATTCTTTTCTTTCGTCGGTGTTTATAACGGTAACGGGCTTAATTTGGTTAAGCACCTTTCCTTGCTTTTTGAGCATTTCTCTGTAGTCGGAATAAGTACCTTTCTTTAAAAGCACAACCTTCGGGTCGCCAATCATACCCCAGCGACGGTACTTGAAGTATTTTTCGTTACTTTCGTTAAGCCATTCGTCAAGCGTCTTTTCAATTTCGGAAATTTTCTCTGCGGGAATGTCGCTGTCCGGCTCAATCATAAGCATATAACGAACAGGGTCGCAGTTTGTATCGCCGTAGAAGCTGTAGCCTGTAAGAGAAAGTCCGAGCTGCTCTTGCATCTTTGCAACTGCCCAGTCAACCATTTGAGTGGTTGTTTTTTCGTTAGCAATATTCATTGCAAGGTTGTTTCTGTAAAGGAATTCAACCTTTGGTGTTTTGTTAAAGTAGCCTGTAACACGAACAACGTCCTCAATTTGATAACGGTAAAGACCGGAGAAGTTTGTTACAACAAGCTCATACTCCTTGCCGACTTCAACCTCGCCGATTGTAAGAGGTCTCTTGCAATCCGGGTCGTCAACGGGGATAAATTCAAAGAAAATGGAACGTGGCAAAAGAACATAGTCGCTAACATCAAGCTCAACGGGCATTGCAAAATAGCCCTCTGCTGCTGCATAACCCATATTGTGAATAGGAGCGTCGCCGATGTATTTTCTTAACTTTTGAACGTAGAAGCTGAGGTTAGAGCCAACCATACCGTACGACCAAACGAATTTAGGCCATATTCTTTTTGCAATAGGTGTATCGAAGCCTTTTTCACATTCTCTGCGAATTTCAGCGGCTCTTTTCGGGTTTGGCTTAAGCTTCTTTTCCCATTTTGCACGAAGCTCGGGTGGGCATTTAACGCTTGGGTCAATAATACCAAGCTCGATATCTTTGCACACCATTTCCCAATTCTGCTCGAAATAATCAAACATAATGGTAAGAAGTGTTACAACCATTGAGCCGAGGAAGGTGAGGTCTCGTCTTTCGAGTGCAAAACGCAAATGGAAATATGACGAATCAACAGCTTCTTCGTTTTCGGGATAAAGGAAATCGTTCGGTGTTGTCATAAAGAACTTTGAAATCGGCTTAAGATATGTAAAAGGAACTTGACCTGCACCGTTGCACATCTTGCCGTCTTTCATTTTATGACCTGTGAGAAGAATTGCAACAGGGCCGATTTGCTTCGGGAATTTTATGCCTTTTTTCTTGAACCATTGTTGTGCACAAGCGGGTGTTGCGGCAAAGCCCATAGATTGCATATTCATAAGGTCTTTACCGGATTTCGGAAGAACCTTAGGCTTACCTACAGAGCCTGAAGATGAACAGTAGCGAAGACATTTTCTTGCCATCATAAGATTTTCTTCGCCCTCAAGCATACGGTCAACATAATCGGAGTAATCGTCGTATGTTGAAAGGGGAACGATTCTTTGGAAATCTTCAACGCTGTGAACGTCCTTAAAACCGATTTTCTTGCCGTATTCGGTATCTTTGTTTTCGTCCATAATTTGAAGAAGAATCTTCTGTTGTGTTTCCACGGGGATTGAAGTGAAGTGGTTAACGCCCTTGAGCACCATGCTGCCGAGCAATACACCGAGATCAGACATTGCCATTTTATTCTACCTCTTTTCTAATTTTTTTACAGATAATCTTTAAGTATTTATCAAAAAGCTTATATTATTAAAATACTATCAAAACATCTTATTCTGTGATTTGTTTAATTATTAACTATTTGTTAATAAGAATCTGCTTAGCTAAGCAGAACTTTTAAGATTTTATTTCCGGGTTATATCCCGAGCTTTTTCAATATAGCATTGTGCTTCGCTGTCCTCGGGAGCAATAGCCTTACCGTTTGTAAAATCGTATTCGTATGTTTTCTTGCCAGCAAAGAAATCGAGTACGCAATTTATTATCCTTGTGAGTGCGGGAACACAGCAATCAAGAAGCTCAGTTGAAATTATTTGGCTTTTTGTTATTTGTGTTTTGAGAATTACTCATATTAGATAGCTTAAATTCAAACGCTTGTTTTAATATAGCATATTGGAATTATACCATACTCTTTTTCTTTTTTCAACATATATTATTAGCTTTATTTTCAGAAAATTAAGCTTAGTAAAATTTGATAAAGAATATCTTAGATGTTTAGCACTATAGTTACATTAATACCGTCGAAGCGACCATTTAATTCCGTATTCCGAATTTTTTAAGCGCTTGACTTTTAAAATCAACCACAAATTAGTACATAGCCTTAATATATATGAAAAAGGGGGTTAAGTCAATAATTTTGTTGATTTTTGCAAGGAAAGATGATACTATTAAAACAGTAAAATGTTTTGGCTTTATTAACGGAAAAAGGAGAATTTTGCAATGAAATACGAAAAGCTTTTTTCACCTATAAAAATAGGTAAGGTGGAAATTAAAAACCGTGTTGTTATGGCGCCGATGCTTATGGACTTCGGTCAGTTCGACGGCAAGGCAACAAAACAGCTTATGGACTATTATGAGGAAAGAGCAAAGGGCGGCACGGGTCTTATTGTAACCGAGGTTACAAGAGTTAACGATGTTACGGGCTCCACATCCTTTGCACAGCTCGGTATGAGCCACGACTACCAAATAGAGCCTATGCGTGAGCTTTCAAAGAGGATACATAAGCACGGCTCAAAACTTTTCGTTCAGCTTCATCATCCCGGCAGACAGAATTTGGGTCTTCTTGTGGGTACCGTACCGCTCAGTATTGTCTGCGACAAGGCTTTGCCGTTTTATGAAAAGCTTCTTTATAAAATTGTACCTGCAGGTCAGGTGCTTATGGAAAAACAGCTTGTGCCCAGAGTAGTCTCACCCTCAAAGTGCGAAAACAGCTATTTTTCAAACTGCAGAAACAGACAGCTGAAAAACAGCGAGATAAAATCGCTTATCAAAAATTTCGTTGATGCTGCAGTAAGAGTTAAAAAGTCGGATTGCGACGGTGTTATGCTTCACGCTTCGCACGGCTATCTTATTCAGCAGTTCCTTTCGCCTAACACAAACAAGCGTACCGACGAATACGGCGGCAGTTTAGAAAACAGAATGAGATTTTTACTCGAAATTATCGAGGGTATTAAAAAGGAATGCGGCGAGGATTTCCCGATTATCGTGCGCTTAACAGTTGATGAATGTTATTCGAGAATAGGCAAACCCGGTAAGGGTTATACACTCGAAGAGGGTGTTGAAATGGCAAAGAGACTTGAAAAGGCAGGTATAGCTGCTATCGACGTTTCAAGTGCCGCTTATGATACGTTTAACTATTGGCTCGAGCCTGTGTCGTTTGAGCTTGGCTGGAGAAAATATATGGCAAAGGCTGTAAAAGACGCTGTATCAATTCCCGTTATTGCGGCCAATCTCATAAGAAGTCCCGAGCAGGCTGAAAGTCAGCTTCAAGAGGGTGTGCAGGATATGGTATCTCTCGGCAGACCTCATATTGCAGACCCGCACTGGGCAAACAAGGCTCTTGAGGGCAGAGAAAAGGATATTAAGCGCTGTATTTGCTGTCTTTACTGTATAGAAAGCATGATGCACAACGCATACACAGGAGATCACGGCTACTGTGCCGTTAATCCGTTTGTCGGCTCGGAGGACTATACCCTACCAAACGACGGCGACGGCAGAGAGGTTATCGTTGTAGGCGCAGGTGTTGCAGGCTTAATGGCTGCAGAGCTTATGGCAAAGCGTGGCTTTAAGGTTACTGTTTACGAAAAGACGGGTAAGCCCGGCGGTCAGGTAGATTTAGCAGTTAAGCCACCTAAAAAGGATAAGCTTTTCTGGTGTATTGAGGACTTGCTCACAGCACTTTCGAATCTCGGTGCACAGGTTAAATACGACACCTTGGTAACAAAGGAAATGCTGGAAGAAAAAGCGCCGTATGCCGTTATTTGTGCAACGGGTGCAAATGCAGTGAAGCCGTCGTTTATAAAAGGCTGCGACAGAGAAAACGTATACACAACCACAGAAATTTTAAACGGCAGCGTATCTTTAGAGGGTAAAACGGTTGCAGTTATCGGCAGCGGTATGACAGGACTTGAAACTGCAGAGCTTCTCGGCACACAGGGCAATAATGTACTTGTTGTTGAAATGGCAAATGAGCTTGCACCGGGTACTTGGATGCAGCACAAGGACGATATTATGCCACACCTTGAAAAGCTCGGAGCAAAGTTCTATGTGGGCGAAAAGCTTCTTGAAATAACAGATGGTGAAATCGTTACCGAAAACACAAAGACGAAGAAAAACACAGCCTTGAAGGCAGATGCCGTTGTACTCTCTCTTGGTGCAAAGAGCGATAACTCTCTTTACAATGAGCTTTCAAAGAGTGGCTGTAATGTATATATTATCGGCGACGCAAGTAAGGTTGGCAGAATTGCAGACGCTACAAACGGTGCATTCGAGTGTGTGAAATCTATTAAATAAGAGGGTTTAAGATATGAATTTTGATATTATAACGCAGAGAAAAAATACCGATAGCTTAAAGCACGATTTTGCTTTGGAAAACGGATTGCCTGAGGACGTTTTGCCTTTATGGGTAGCTGATATGGACTTTAAGGCTGCACCGTGTATACTTGAAGCACTTGAAAAGAGTGTACAGCACGGCATTTTCGGCTATAGTGATACAAAGGATGACTACTACGAGATTGTGTCTTCTTGGTTCAAAAAGCATTTCGGCTTCGATACGAAAAAAGATTGGCTCGTAAAAACTCCGGGTGTGGTTTATGCTCTTGCCATGGCAGTGCAGGCTACAACACAAAAAGGCGACAGTGTTATTATTCAGCCACCTGTTTACTATCCGTTTTATAATGTAATAAGAAATAACGAAAGAAAAATCATTGAAAGCCCACTTGTATATACGGACGGTAAGTACACGATAGATTTTGAAGATTTTGAAAAGAAAATAGTAGAAAACGATGTTAAGCTTTTCATCTTATGCAGTCCTCACAACCCTGTTTGCAGAGTGTGGACAAAGAAAGAGCTTCAAAGGCTCGGCGAAATTTGCCGTAAGCACAATGTGTATGTTGTATCCGACGAAATTCATTGCGATTTCACATGGCAGGGCAGTGAGCATACCGTCTTTACAATGGCAGTGCCGGAAATGAAGGACAGAACCGTTATTTGCACTGCACCGAGCAAGACCTTTAACATTGCAGGTCTTCAAATGTCTAATATCTGGATAGAGGGCGACGATTTAAGAGAAAAGTACAAAAAAGCAATAGACGCATCAGGCTACACTTGCCCCAACAATCTTGGAGTTGTGGCTTGCAAGGCTGCTTACAGGGACGGCGAAGAATGGGCAACACAGTGCAAGCAGTACATAAAGGGCAATTTGGATTATGTACGCACATTCTTGAAGGAAAATATTCCTGAAATAAAGCTTGTTGAGCCTGAGGGCACATACTTTGCGTGGCTTGATTGCTCTGCACTCGGCCTTACCGTCGAAGAACTCGACGAGCTTATAATAGGAAAAGCAGGACTTTGGCTTGACTCGGGTAAAATCTTCGGTGAGACGGGTGAGCAGTTCCAAAGAGTTGTACTCGCTTGTCCCAAAGAAATTATAGTTAAGGCTATGAATCAGCTTTTAAACGCAGTAAACGGCAAGTGAAAGTCATAAAAAATTGTAAAACGGTCGTGGGAGAATTTTTCCACGACCGTTTTTATAATTGCTATTGGCTTTTTAAACCTTGAATATGGTCAAGCTCTTGAATTCTTCACCTTTGTTAAAGGTGCATTGCGGGAATGAGGGTTGGTTTGGTGTATCCGGATAATACTGTGTTTCAAGACAGAAGCCGTAGTGCTTTTGAAGTACAATACCGTCCTTGCCTGTCTCCGTACCGTCTATGAAATTACCGGTATAAAGCTGTACACCGGGAAGGTCTGAATAAACCTCGAGCTTTCTGCCCGATTTTTCATCCTTTACCTTTGCAACAAGACGAAGCTCTCCGTTTTCACCGTTTACACAGAAGTTGTGGTCATAACCACGGCACATAATAAGCTGCTCATCATCGTTTGAAATATCCTTGCCTATCTTCTTCGGGGCTCTGAAATCGAATGCAGTACCTTCTACAGGACGAATTTCACCTGTTGGTATACTGTCTTCGTCGGTTGGAGTGTAATAGTCGCAGTTGAGCATAAGCTCATGCTGCAGAATATCGCCGTTAGCAGTAGTACCGAGATTGAAGTATGCGTGATTTGTCATATTGATAACAGTCTTTTTATCGGACACGGCTTTGTAGTGAATTTCAAGCTCGTTGTGGTCTGTAAGAATATATGTTACTGTTGCATCAACATTGCCCGGAAATCCGTGCGCACCGTCCTCGCTGTGATAGGAGAATTCAACGGCGTTGTCATCGATAATGATTGCTTTCCAAATTGCACTGCTGTATTCAGCGCCACCGTGAAGACAGGTTTTGCCTTTTTCGTTCTTTGTAACGCTGTACTGATGTGAGTCTATTGAAAATTCACCGCCGCAAATTCTGTTTGCATACTGACCGATTATCTGACCTGTGTATGTACCCGAGGCGATATGTGCTTCAATATTATCAAAGCCCATAATAATGTCGCCCATCTTGCCGTCCTTATCGGGACACTCAAAGCTTTGAAGCGTAGCACCTCTTGTTATGATACCTGCTGAAATACCGTTGTTGTTTGTGATTGTGAAAAGATGTACTTCCGTGCCGTCGGGCATAAAATCGAAGTGTGTTTTAATAATGCTCATACTATTCCCTCGCTTAAATAAAAGTTTTCTCATACATTTTAGCATACATTTTTTCTTTTGTAAAGCGTAAGGAGTATTGAAGTCTTAAGTTTCTCTGTGCTGAGCGTACAGCGTTACTTTTTTTATTTTTTTGATGTTTTGGACGGCAAAACTCGGAGTACTTAGTTTTTTTATTAACAAAAAAATTAACGGTAGCAGCTTACCCTACGACCGTTAATTGCTGTTTTTCCTGTTTACATTTAAAATCTAACTTTAAACCTGTATTTCGTCAAGTGCTGATTCATCATAAGCGTCAAAGCCGTTCTCAAACATACTGAGTACCTTTGCTTCGCCTTCGCCATTTGAATCTTTAAATTTGCTTTTCATCATCTTAAGCATCATACCCATCATCATTTTGTACATACCCGTGAGCTTGTTCATATCAAACGCACCCGGCAAGGAATAGAAGCTTTCTGTTATTGAATTTTTCGCAATAATATCCTTGTCCTGCTTTTCGGTTTTCATCATACCTACGGCAATTATTGTTTTGATATTTGTAAATCTTCCTCTTGCAGCTTTAAGACCTTGTATTTCGCCTGCCATAACCCAGCCGATGAAAATAATCTCGCTGTCGCTTGCCACTTCGTTGCTTCCGGATAAAGCGTAGCACGGCAAAGAGGTTTTTGCACTTAAAGCCTCGGCATATTTTTTTGCTGTTCCTGTGTTGCTTTCATAAATAATTACTTTCATTGTGATTACTGCCTTTCTTATTATTTTACAACGGGTAAATTAAAGCAATGCATTTGCAAATCGCTTAAAAGACGAAGCGGTTCGGCTGCTTTAAATTCCGTACCCTCGGCATACATTTGCTGCTGGAGCATAATTGCTGCGAGCAGAGCAGGCTCTGCTTGTGATTTATGGCAACGTATAGCCTGCATTTTCTTTTCCTCAAATTCGGTTATGTCTATAAGCGTATTTGGCTTGTCTGTGTAATAAAAGCCTATGCCCTTAACGTGCCACGCATCATCGCGAAGCTTTCCGTCTTGAAATTCAGGGTAAAAATTACATTCACTGTCCATTACGGCATACTTTACGGCAGTACCAACCTTAATATGGTCGCTATGACATTCTGTTTCAAGGTTAGGGTCTGCTGTTAAAACGAAATCAGGCTTTATTTTTCGTATAACCTCAAGCACCTTGAGAGAAATTTCTCTTACGGAGTTGTCGTTTTTATCGGCAAAGCCTAAAAAACCGGCGTTTTGCATACCGAGAAACTGCTGTGCTGCAAGTGCTTCTTGTTGACGTACGGTCTGCACTTCGTTTTCTTTGCCTATGTAATCGGGTACTGCATATCTGTCGTCGGTAACGGTAAGCTCAAAAACTTCAATATCGAGCGAGCGAAGATAAGCGATTGTACCGCCTGCTCCGATTTGATTGTCGTCCGGGTGGGGCTGAACAAACAGCACTCTTTTTGCCTTTGTAATATCAGGTGGAGCGCAAAGGACATCTGCTGCTGCCGTTGCCGCAGAAAGTACACCCCTTGCAGCGGAAAATTTAAGCGAAGAATTGCGCTTTCTCAAAATATTTTTGACCTTCATAATAAGACTCCTTTTTAAATGATTAACACTTTTATTTTATATTAAAAAGCTGATATAGTCAAGGTTATTTAAATTTAAGACTATTTCCCGATATGCGCTTGATTTTAAAAAGCGGCTTTGTACCGATAAAGGGTTGATATTCAAATGAAGAATGGCGGCTGCATTTCAATGTGCATATATTATTAGTTTTATTTTCCGTAAATTAAGCCCGGCAAAATACTCTTTACTTAATTCATCTTCACTTTAAGTTCTCCTACAAGCTCGAGAGTTCTTTGATACGATTGCTTAGCAAGAGTGAGACCGTCTGTTGACTTATCCAGACCGAGGCTTTTATAGTCTTTATCAAGCTTGTCGCTGAGAGGCACAACACTGTGTATTCGCTTTGAGCCGACATAATAGTAATGCACCCAAGTGGGAATAAGCTCCACATAGTCAAAAACAACACTTCCGTCGCTGTATTTTGAAAAGGTCATTGTAAAGATAAGACCGTCCTCTGTGTGGCCTGTTTTAAGCCCCATATATGCTCGCCTTTGGTTCGATACAATGTTTCCCAATGAGTATAAGCAGTAGGTTTTATGCTTGCCGTCGGTTGATGTAAGGAGTTGTGTCGGCTGGAGAACATGAGGATGTCCGCCGATAATAACATCTACACCCATATCGCAAAGCTTTTGTGCTATTGCCTTTTGGTGGCTGTTCGGAGAGAGCTGGTATTCGTCGCCCCAGTGAATATATACTGCGATAACATCTGCGCCCTTTCCCTTCATAGAGGAAATTTGTGCTTTCAGCTCGCTGTAAAAGGACGAAAGGTCGTTGTAATCAAAGGAGTTTATGAGCTTTGCCGTTTCGCTGTCAACCGTAATACCGTTAAGTGCCGTACTCTCGCTTTCAGTTTCGTAAGTGTAGCAGGTAAAGCCGAAAGCGATATCGTTGACAGTCTTTATAAGGTACTTGCTTTCTTCTGTGGTGCTTCTTGTTCCTACATGGTCGAGCTTTGCATTTTCGATAACCTTAAGTGTACGAAGAACACCCTCACCGTTTGTGTCATAGGTGTGGTTGTTTGCTGTAAGCAGACAGTCAACACCTGCATTTTTTAGTGCATCAACAATACTGTCGGGAGAATTAAAGCGAGGATAGCCTTGGTATGTTCTGCCGTCGGTACCGCCAAGGGTAGTTTCGAGGTTGGCTATAAAATAATCACATTCGCTCATAACAGAGCTGCAGTATGTGAAAAGGTGGCTGAAATCGTATGTGCCGTCGCTTTGCAGGGCTGTTTCAAAAATCGGCTTATGTATAAGCACATCACCTGCAGAGCCTATTGTTGCAGTTGAAACAACATACGGCTGTGTGGGTTCGGTTGTGGTAGTGGTGCTTGTTGTTTCGGTTGTGCTGTTTAGCGGCAAATCAACCGATTGAGACGGGCTTTCTTTTAGCACAACGGCAAAAACAGCACTGCACAAAAGCAGTGTTACAAGCGCAGTTATGGAAATCACGCTTATTTTCTTTCTTGTATTCATAAATTTGGCTCCTTGCTTTTAGACTTCAGTGTTTTTTTGGAAAATGTTTGAATTTTATGTCTTTTCAAAAAATGTATATTTTAATTATTTTATCATAGATTTATGTGAAAAACAATCTTGAAACGAAAGCAATTTGTAACATTTATTGGAAAAGCTTTAATTTCATCAATTTGACAAAGGGGAAATGACTGACGAAAGTTAAAAGCAGGAGGTGCGAAGGCGATAACTGACAGAGTGTAAAACATTAAAATTGATTATATTCAATAGTGCTGAATTTAAGCAACAAAAAGGCTTTAGAACAGATATCGTAAAGAGTTCAATCGTGTGTGAAAATTTTTTGAAAACATTTACAAGGCTTTACTAATGTGTTATAATAACCTCACGACATCACGAAAAATCAACTAAAAGTCGATTTTGGTTCTGT
>CAZNQI010000005.1:17771-24430 GCA_964575375.1 uncultured Faecalibacterium sp. | reverse complement strand
ACGCAAAAGCTTATGATGTCAGCAAAATATCGGAGCCTTTACTTTTAAAGGGTACAGGTGCAGGTATTACAATTATGTCATCACACGCAAAGGGTCCTGATTTTGATAAGCTCAAAGTGCTTGATATTCCTTGTGTTATAGTAACAGCGAAGGAAGATAAGGTAGCCTCGGGTGATAATTTAAAAGCTATTATTGATAATGCCCCTGCAAACACTGTTTTATGTGAATTTGAAAAGGGCGGACACATGATGATGGAGTATGACCCACAGCTCACTTTTGAAAAAACTATTGCTACAATTGAAGCTTGCAAATAATTATATATTAAGGAGAACAAATGGTTAAGACAAGAGAACTTTTTTCTCTCGATAAATCTTTATCGGGAGAGTATCTTAAGAAATGTGAATATCCGTTTCAGCTTTTGCCCGGGATTTCTTCAATGATAGAAGAAATAGGCTCGTCTCTTTCAAAGGACGAATACGATGAAATCAGCGACAGAGTATGGGTACACAAAACTGCAAAAATTGCACCTACTGCCTATATAGGCGCACCGTGTATTATCGGTGAGGGGAGTGAAGTGCGCCATTGTGCTTTTATTCGAGGAAGTGCCTTGGTAGGTAAAAACTGTGTTGTCGGCAATTCTACCGAGGTTAAAAATGCAATTCTTTTCGATAATGTTCAAGTACCGCATTACAATTATGTAGGCGACAGTATTTTGGGATATAAAGCACATCTCGGCGCAGGGTCTGTTACATCGAATGTTAAGAGCGATAAAACTCTCGTAGTGCTGAAAAAAGACGGCGAAAGCTTTGAAACAGGACTAAAGAAGTTCGGCGCAATGGTGGGCGATTTTGTTGAAGTGGGTTGCAACAGCGTACTCAATCCCGGTACGATTGTCGGAAAAAATACAACAATATATCCGCTTTCATCGGTGCGTGGTATAATCGCAGAAAACAGCATTTTCAAATCAAGAGACAATATTGTTACAAAGGAGTAAGCTAATGGGTAAATATTTCGGTACAGACGGCTTCAGAGGTGAAGCTAATGTGGTTTTAACAGCAGACCACGCTTATAAAATTGGTTGCTTTTTAGGTTGGTATTACACTAAGAAAAAAGGCGAAAGAGCGAGAATTCTTATTGGTAAGGATACAAGACTTTCAAGCTATATGTTTGAATACTCCCTTGCGGGCGGTATAACAGCCTGTGGCGGCGACGCATATTTGTTGCACGTTACAACAACTCCGTGTGTTGCCTATGTTACAAGAACTGACGAGTTTGACTGTGGTATTATGATTTCGGCAAGTCATAACCCGTATTACGACAACGGTATTAAGCTTATTAATTCATCCGGCGAAAAAATGGAAGACGAGGTTATCGAGCTTATAGAGGCTTACCTCGACGGCAAGCTTGAGGTATTCGGCGAAAAGTATGAAGCCTTACCCTTTGCAACGATGGATTCAATCGGTAAGAGCGTTGACTTTGTTTCGGGAAGAAATCGTTATATAGGTTATCTTATTTCTCTTGGTATTCATTCCTTTAAGGGTAAAAGAGTAGGACTTGATTGTGCAAACGGAAGCTCTTGGAATCTTGCAAAAAGTGTGTTTGATGCTTTGGGTGCAAAAACCTTTGTAATTAATGCAAGCCCCGACGGTACAAATATAAACAAGGACGCAGGCTCAACTCATATTGAGCATTTGCAAAAGTTTGTTGTGGAGAATGCTCTTGATGTTGGTTTCGCCTATGACGGTGATGCAGACAGATGCCTTTGTGTTGACGAAAAAGGCAATGTTGTAGACGGCGACGGTATACTTTACATTTGGGGCAAACACATGAAAAAGAAAGGCTTGCTCGATAACAACACTGTTGTAACAACAATTATGTCTAATTTCGGCTTATATAAAGCATTTGACGAATTAGGTATAGGCTACGCAAAGACCGATGTCGGTGATAAGTATGTTTATGAATATATGAGAGACAACTGTTGCCGTTTGGGGGGCGAGCAATCGGGACATATCATTTTTTCAAAATATGCTTCTACCGGAGACGGTATCTTAACGAGCCTTAAAATTATGGAGGCTATGATTTCCGAAAAGGCAACGCTCAGTGAGCTTGTAAAGGATTTTAAGGTTTACCCGCAGGTTCTCAAAAACGTTAGGGTAAAAGATAAAACTGCAACAGTACAAAACGAAAAAGTTCAAGAAGCTGTGAAAAAAACACAGGAAACATTGGGCGACACGGGCAGAGTGCTTTTAAGACAATCGGGCACAGAACCGGTTATACGAGTGATGATTGAGTGTCAGGATGCAGTACTCTGTAAAAAGCTTGTTGATGAAATCGTCGAAATTATTAAGCAAGAAATATAAAGAACAACAAGGGGCTTGTGATTAAAGCTCCTTGTTGTTTCTTTATTAAATTCGGCAATCGGTTACATCGCCCTCCCACGAAATGAGAAGCACACCGTTTTTGACTTCAATACAGCTTTCTTTGCCCATGAATTCGTTGCTGACACCTATAGCGGTACTGTTTTCGATTACAGCATTTGAAAGCTCGTATTTGAGTCCCTTGATAGTAACACCCTCGCTTTTGTCCGTTAGAGAAAAAACGGAGATATAACCGTCAGCTGCTTTCGGAAAGGAAAATTTTCCGTTTTTGATTGCTGTGAAAATTCTTTTTCCATACACTAAAAAAGCATTTGAGCCTTTAGTGCAGATATGATGAAGCAGTTGTATGTTTGCTACGGAATGGTCCATTCTGCTGCCACCCAAAGCGCCGAGGATGATAAAATTTCTGTACCCTTTTTCGTACCCTTTCATAAAGGCAAGCATCATATCCGTTTCGTCCTTTTCACAAGGAGCAACGATAGTGTTTTTGCTGTTTGGAATTTCACCGAGAGAGTCAAAATCACCTACAATAAGGTCGGGTTCTCTATTAAATATGTGTTTATGTTTAAGTCCGGCATCGGCACAGATTAGGTAATCTTCGTCCTTTAAGGTGAAAACCTCGTTGCATACATCGCCTGCACCCGCTATATAGCATATTTTCTTCATAATAATATACCTTTCGTTTTTTGTGTCTAATAGTATAACATATTTTGTAGTAAAACTACAAGAGAGAAAACTTTTTAAGTAAAAACTATTTACAAAATAGGCTTTTTAAATTAAAATACCTTTAGCAAAGAAATAAAGGAGCAGTTATGAATATTCAAATATACGGCACTACAAAATGCTTTGATACTAAAAAAGCACAAAGATATTTTAAAGAAAGAAACATCAAGTTTCAATTCATAGATCTTGTAAAATTCGGAATGAGCAAGGGTGAATACCTTGCAATAAAAAAGGCACTCGGTTGCTCTTTAGAGGATTTGGTAAACGAAAAAAGCAAGAAGTATGAATCTTCTTTTATAAAGTATCTCGCTTCGGAAGATGCAAAGCTTGAAAAGCTTCTTGAAAATCAAGAGCTGTTTAAAACGCCGATTGTTCGTAACGGCAAAAAGGCAACACTTGGATATTGTCCTGATGAATGGAAGAAATGGGAGAGTGAATAATATATGGTAACACAAGAACAAATTGCAAGAATAAACGAACTTGCAAAAAAATCAAAAACCCCCGAAGGCTTGACAGAAGAAGAAAAGAAAGAACAGCAGGTTCTTCGCAGACTTTATATTGATTCCTTTAAGGAAAGCTTAGTAGGTCAACTTGAAAACACATACATCGTTGATGAACACGGTAACAAGAAAAAGGTTAAGAGGAATCCAAAAAAATAAGGAAGAGAAACAACCAACAAGTATGAAATGACGCCCAAATTTTAGACATTGTGATATCAATGCTTTACAAGAGGAGGGCTTTTCAAAAAACTTGTTGGTTGTCTGTTTTTTAATTGAGAGGTACAGTCTCTGTTCGGATGCTTGTTATTTCCGCAAAATAGGGCTTGCTTTCAGGCTTTGACGTGCTTTCTGTAGGCTTTAAGACTGTGTTGGAAATCATCATTTCGCTCATAAGCTCAGTTGAATAATAAACAAATCTGAACATATCGGTGTTCTTTGACAGCTCACCCGTACTGTTTAAGGTGTCTGTATTATTAAGAGAAAATTCATTCAGTAGCTTTTGAGCCTCATCTTCACTATAGGAGCAAAAGGACATAATGCAATAAGTCAATGTTTCGTAAAAAAGCGCCTTTTCTTTTTCGGTGAAAACTATAGCTTTTCCGTTTTCGTCTGTTTTGGCAATAAGTGCTTTTACTTCGCTTATTTTGTTTTCTTCGTTACAAGTGATATCCAAAAGCAACTCATCGATAAAAAGAGAGTATTTTATTCCTTGGGACTGTATTTCAAATGTGAAGTCCTCTAAGGTAATATTTGAGGTACTGCACTTATTATAATTGTACAAAAAAACGCTGAGGTCTAAAAAACTGCTTTTTGAGCAGGATACGAGAAGTGTCAGAGCAATTACCGGAACTATTAGCTTTAAATATTTCATTTTCTGCTGCCTTTCAAAAAATATGATTTGTAATAATATATTAATCTCATACATTTGTTATGAAAAAACTTAACATTTTGTAAAAATCGATTTATCTATTGAAAAGTGCCTGCCTTTGTAGTAAAATAATAATGTTTATAGGTACGATTGAGTATCGTTTTATAAGCGGTCAGTTCGAAACCTTCCTGACCTAGGCTAAAAGCTTAAAATCAAAACTAAAGGAGTTTTAAAAAATGAATATTTCCAAAAAAACACATTCTCTTGCAGTATCTTCGGTTATTGCGGCGCTGTATGTCGCTTTGACATATATGCAGGAAACCTTTTTGCCCGGAACAACCTCCATGGCTGTTCAATTTAGAGTGTCGGAAGCTCTTGTGCTTCTTTGTGTGTTTACTCCCGCAGCCGTTCCCGGACTTACGGTAGGGTGTTTTATTGCTAATTTGATATCACTTGGTGCTTTGCCTCTTGATATGGTTGTGGGTACATTTGCGTCTTTTCTTTCGGCGTTTTTTGCACATAAATTGCGAAACGTAACCTTCAAAGGAATACCGTTTGTTTCTGCTTTGATGCCTTGCGTTTTTAACGGTGTTATTATCGGTCTTGAAATTGAAGTTTTTTTTATTGAAGGCCCTTTCAATTTCGTAAGCTTTTTAACTCAAGGCTCACTTGTATTTCTCGGGGAGTTCGCTGTGTGTATGACACTCGGTCTTTTACTTGTCAAGGCTCTTAAAGACAAAAGACTCGGACGATATCTTTCAAACACCTAAGAATCAAAGTTGCTTTGCTTTTCAAAGTAGCGTTGTTTATAAAGAAAGGAGAAGCTTTTAAGCTAAAGAAAACAATGGACAAGAATTTAACAAAAAGAACATGGATAAGTATTGTACTTTTCAGTTTAATGGGTGGTATTGCTTGGAATATTGAAAATATGTACTTCAATACTTTCCTTTTCGGTTCAATCTATGAGGGTACAATCATAGACGGGGTTATGGAGCCCTATACAGCTATTGAAAAAATGGTTAGCCTTTCGGCAATCACTGCTGTTGTAACAACCTTTATAATGGGTGCTTTGAGCGAAAAAATGAAAAAACGTAAGGTGTTCATTTCAGTGGGTTATATTTTGTGGGGTATTGTTACTGCTTTGTTTGGCTTTATTTCAAAGGAAAATATTGCATCTGCTTTAAATTTAACGGATGAAACACAAATTTTAACTGCAACTGTATGGGCTGTTATCGTAATGGATATGATTATGACATTTATGGGCTCAACAAGTAACGACTCCGCCTTTAATGCATGGATAACTGATGTTACAAACACATCGGTACGACCAAAGGTTGAAACGGCTCTTACTTTAGTTGGCTTTGTTGCAATGGCAATTGTTATGGTTGTGGGTAGCTCAGCTCAGGCAACTAATTCATATCAATGGTTCTTTATCGGACTAGGTCTTGTTGTAACTGTTTGCGGTATAGTTGGTTTATTCCTTCTTAAGGACCCTGAAATAAAGGGCGAAAAGACTAATTCGAGCTATTGGAGCGATCTTTTCTACGGTTTCAGACCGTCTGTAATTAAAGAAAACATAAACCTTTACCTTGCTCTTTCCTGCGTAGGCTTTTACAGCATTGCAGTGCAGGTATTCTTCCCGTTCCTTCTCATTTATCTTGAAAAAGCTGTTATCGCTAAAAATCAAGATGTTAACCTGCTTTCAGCACCGATTATCATACTCGCTGTTGTGGCTGTAGTCGTTCTTTTGGCAGGTACCGTAATTCTTCTTAAGGTTGCGGCGAAGAATAAAATACACAGCTTGATTCCTGCAGTTATTTGCTTTGTTGTGGGACTTTTAGTGCTTTCAACATCTACAAGCATTTATGCAGTTCTTATCGGTATTGCTCCAACACTTATCGGTTATCTTGTGCTTATGATTCAGCTTAACGCATCTGTACGAGATTTTATACCTGAGGACAAGGTTGGCTTGTTCCAAGGTATAAGAATGATTTTTGCCGTACTTCTTCCAATGGTTATCGGCCCGAAGCTCGGTGCAATTGCTTGCCGTAATTCTGTTCTTACATATGAAGAATTCGGTCAAATTAAGACTATTCCGTCTCCAAGTATGTTCCTTTATGCAGCTGTTGTTTCTGCTCTTATCATTATTCCTCTTTTTGCACTTATCAAAAAGGGTGTTTTCAAAAAGGC
>CAZNQI010000005.1:10185-17671 GCA_964575375.1 uncultured Faecalibacterium sp. | reverse complement strand
CAAACGAGACTAAATAATTAATTAAACCACATTAATTTTATGAAAGGAAGTGGCATATTATTGCCACGAAAGATTGCTATGATTTTTTCAAACAAAGATAATGTTTTTCATCTTCAAACAGAAAAAACAAGTTATGTTTTAAGAGCACTTCCTACAGGTCAGCTTGAAAGCCTTTATTACGGCAGAAAGATTAGAAACGTTGAGGATATGACCTTCCTTTATGATAAGCACGCATCAGGATATGCAAACAGCACACCGTACACACAGGATGATACAAGTCTTTCTCTTGACCATATTGCACTTGAATATTCTGCATACGGTAAGGGTGATTACAGACTTCCCTCTATGCAGGTTACATCTCACGATGATATTTTCACAAGCGATTTTAAATTTAAGTCAGCAGGCATCACTAAAGTAAAGCCTGAGCTTAAAGGTCTTCCCTCGAGCTACGGCGATAGCGACACCTTAACCGTTGTTCTTGAAGACAGCGCACTTCAAGCAGAGCTTCATCTTATTTACACTGTTTTTGAAGAGTGCAATGTTATCACAAGAAGTGCAAGACTTATTAACAAGAGCAAAAATTCCATTAAAATACATAACCTTATGAGTATGCAAATTGACCTTCAAAAGGGCAACTATGTTATGCTTACATTTGACGGCTGTTGGGCAAGAGAAAGATACAAGCACGAACACAGACTTACAACGGGTGAGTGCAGTGTTGGCTCGATTTCCGGTACATCCTCAAACAGACATAATCCTTTCTTTGCAATACGCGATGAAGAGTGTACGGAAACCAAGGGTGATTGCTACGGCTTTAACCTTGTATACTCGGGTAACCACATTGCAAGAACAGAAATATCTACACACGGACTTCTCAGAATTCAAAACGGTATTAATCCTTTTGAGTTTGAATGGGAGCTTACACCCGGTGAAACATTTGATTCACCTGAAAGCGTACTGACATTCAGCCATGAGGGTCTTAACGGTATGAGCCACAATATGCACGCGTTTGTTAAAGAGCATATTGTAAGAGGATATTGGAAGAACAGACCACGTCCTATTCTTGTTAACAACTGGGAAGCAACAACTTTCAGCTTTAATGAAAAGAAGATTTTGGAAATCGCTACAGCTACTAAGGAAATCGGTGCAGAAATGTTTGTTCTTGACGACGGCTGGTTCGGAAAGAGAAACAACGATAAGGCCGGCCTCGGCGACTGGTATGTTAACAAGAAGAAGCTTCCGAGTGGTATTGACGGTCTTGCAAAGAAAATTAACGATATGGGACTTAAGTTCGGTCTTTGGGTCGAGCCTGAAATGGTAAACCCCGATAGCGACCTTTACCGAGCACACCCCGATTGGGCAATGACAACGGATAAGTATACACCGTCGCAGGGCAGAAATCAGCTTGTTCTTGACCTTACAAGACAAGAGGTTAGAGATTACATAATTGACACTATGACCGATGTTTTCCGTTACGGCAACATCGAATACATTAAATGGGATATGAACCGTAACTTCTCTGATGTTTTCTCAAGAAGAAAAGGTGCAAAAAACGGCGAATATTTCCATAGATATGTTCTCGGTCTTTATGAAATTTGGGATGCTCTTACAGGAAGATTCCCCGAAATGCTCTTTGAGGCTTGCTCAAGCGGCGGTAACAGATTTGATCTCGGTACTTTCTGCTATATGCCGCAGTGCTGGACAAGTGATAATACAGATACTCTTGACAGAGTGTGTATTCAGTCCGGTACATCGTACGGCTATCCTCAATCTGTTATGACAATGCACGTTGCAGCTCAATACAGCTTTGCAAACTTCAGACCGTCCACAATTGAACACAGATTTAACGTTGCAGCTTTCGGCCTTTTAGGCTATGAGCTTGATGTTACAATGCTTTCAAAGACGGAAAAGGCATCTGTTAAAAAGCAGATTGAATATTATAAGCAGCACCGCGATCTTCTTCAGTACGGTGAATTCTCAAGACTTGGAGATATTTTTACGGACGACCGTGCAATGTGGCAGATAACCTCAAAGGATAAAACCGAGGCTATGTTCGGCTACTTTGTAAACAGAGTTACACCTAACTGGGGCAATGATGTTATTAAGATGGTAGATTTAAACGAAGACTTCAAGTATCATATGTGCGTTCGTACACAGCTTCTTCCTTTAAAATATTTCGGCGACATAATCAATGTGCCTCTTCCGAAGAAGATGAATGTTGAGGACGGTAAGGTGTTCGACTTTATTTGTGAAACCGTTAAGCTGAGAAACGAAAAAGAGGAATATACTCTTTACGGTGATGCATTTATGTATTCAGGCTTTAAGCCAAAGCAACCGTTTAACTACAGCGGATTTAATCTTTCCAATTCAAGAATGATTCTCGATAACGATTCAAGAATTTACTATCTCAAGAAAGAGGATTAAGCAAAATAGTGATAACAAAAACATATAATACCTTCACTTTTCAAAACGAACCTATATGGGATGAGGTTCCCGAAGAAAAACTCGCCTTCTCCCATTGGGGAAGTGAAGTACACTATAATACATATTTCAAAATGTGCTTTGTAAAAAACAAGGGCATATTTGTTAAAATGAGAACAGACGAAACTCAGCTCGCCTTGCAGTACAGCAAAAGAGATGAACCGGTTTATGAAGATAGCTGTATGGAGTTTTTCATTTCTCCTGTTGAGGGAGAAAATGAATATATTAATTTTGAAATGAATGCGTTGGGTACATACTTGACAGAATTTGGTGCCGGCAAAAAGGACAGGGTATTTCTTAAGGAAATAACAGATTATGTGCCTTTGGTTACTGCAAAAATTTACAGTAATGGCTGGAGCGTTGAGCTTTTTGTGCCCTGTGAGCTGGTTTCAGATGTTTTTAAAACTAATTTCACTGCAGATGAATGCATAATTAAAGGAAATTTTTATAAGTGCGGAGATAAAACTCAAAAGGTACATTATTCTTCTTATAACGAAATGACAACACTTCCGCCGGGCTTTCATAATCCCGAAAGATTTGCAGTAATCTCAGTAAAGGAAAGGAAATAACATAATGATTCAAAATCAAGTGATTTCGGTTTGCGAACACTTTAATATAGACGGTGAGCTTGTTTCGTTTAATGTATTTACAGACGGGCATATAAATTCAACTTACGGTGCTTTTTTTGAAAAAGACGGTGTGGTTAGTAAGTATTTGGTTCAGGTTGTTAATACTGTTGTGTTTAAAAATCCTGACGAGCTTATGCAAAACATAGTAAATGTAACCCATCACTTAAGAAAAAAGATTAAAGAAAACGGCGGTAATCCGGAAAGGGAAACCTTGAAATTTCTTAAAGGAAAAGACGGAAAATATTGCCATTATTTTGCAGATAAGTGTTGGAGAATTTATAAGTTTGTGGATAATTCTTTTGCTTGCAGCAAGATTGAAAATCCTAAGATGTTTGAAAATGCAGGCAGATGTTTTGGTCTTTTCCAGAGAAATCTTGACGGATATCCTATTGACACATTGTTTGAAACAATCAAAGATTTCCATAACACTCCTAAACGCTTGCAGGATCTTGTCGATTCCTTCAAAGCTGACCCTGTTGGAAGAGCAAGCTCGGTTAAGAGTGAATTTGACTTTTCTGTTGAGAGAGAAAAGGATACGCATATACTTTTGGACTGCCACAAAAACGGAGAGATTCCTCTTCGTGTTACTCATAATGATACAAAGCTTAACAATATTCTTTTTGATAAGGATACAAAAGAAGCAATTTGTGTTATTGACCTTGACACAATAATGCCGGGCTTCTCGCTTTATGATTTTGGAGATGCACTTCGTTTTGGTTGCAATACCACAAAAGAGGATGATGATAACCTTGATAATGTGTCGTTTTCGCTTGAATTGTTTGAAAGCTTTGCGAAAGGCTTTTTAAGTGCCTGTGCTAAAGAGCTAACACCAACAGAGGTTAAATATCTTGCTTTCTCTGCAAAACTTATGACTTATGAATGTGCTATTCGTTTTCTCAAGGATTATATTGACGGAGATATATACTTCAGAATAAATCCCGAAATTCCCACGCATAATCTTATACGTGCAAGAAATCAATTTAAACTTGTGGAAGATATCGAAAGCAAATTAGATATTATGAACGGTATTGTTGAAAGATTATACAATCAATATATTTAAGTTAAATAAGGTGGCGAAATTCCGTCACCTTATTATCTCTTATTTGCGTTTTTCATATAATGTAATAATTTACATTGAAAGGTGTTTGCTTATTATGAAAAACAGCAAAGAGCAGTATCTTAAGAGTATAGACGATTTAAATTTCAAAATATGGCTTTTTGAAAGGTATTTAAAAGATTATCCTTGCGATAACTTAGGTATAGAAATTAAAGACAGGTATAATTGCATATTGAAAAAAATGCTTGTAGAATTTGAAAATGTATACGGTGAATAATCGGATACAGACTGTTGGAGGAGAAACGGATGACGGTTTATTCAATAAAAAATACTGATAAGGGAGAAAACGGTGATATAACCGTGAAGCTTTCGAAAATACTTTCTCTTTGTCAAAAAGACGAAGAAGAAAAGCTTATAAGCTTTGAAAAGGGCGAATATCATTTTTATATGGACTTTGCTAAGAGAAGAACACTCTATTGCTCAAATACGGACTCGCATCGTTTCCCTTTAAAAAGCATTGCGATTGATATTGAAAACCAAAAGAATCTCACTATAGACGGTGCTGGCAGTACTTTTATAATGCACGGTAAAATGATACCTGTCTCGGTGCTTTGCAGCGAAAACATAACCTTTAAAAATTTTTCGTGGGACTTCCCGTGTGCCGGTACTTTAGAGCTTAAGGTTATCAATAAGGGCAGGTTTTATACTGACTATGCTTTGCCCAAAAAGGCACAGTGGGAGATAAAAGGCAACAAGCTTCATTGGTTTGAAAAAAGCATATTCACAGGTAAGGAGTATTGGCACAATGTTTCGCAATGTGAGTCTCATTGTGTTGTGGTTAATGACAAAGCAAATGAAAATGTCAGCAGATATCCGCTGTCTTTAGGACCGTTTTACCTTTGCAGAAGAATTAAAAAACTCTCTGAAAATGAAATACGAGTGTATTATTTCAGGAAAACACCTTATATTATGAGAAAGGATATTATATTTGAGCTTTGCACAAGCTGGAAACGAGATTGTGTGGGCGGTTTCTTTTGCGAAAGCAAAAATTTAATGGTTCAAAATGTCAATGTACATTACATGCACGGCTTTGGCTTTTTAACTCAAATGTGTGAAAATGTAAGCTTTATCGGATGTGATTTTACGCCTGAAAAGGGTGGAGAAAGGCATAATACGAGCTTCGCAGATTTAATTCACGTTTCCGGTGCAAAGGGCAAGGTACATATAGAAAATTGTAATTTTTCCAACGCTCACGACGACCCGATAAACATTCACGGTACGTTTACAAGGGTTAAAAAAGCTGTTGACTCTAAAACCTTGCTTTTGGAATTTGTACATAATCAGCAAAACGGATTTAAGGCTTTTCACAAGGGGGACAGGGTAGTTTTTTATTTAAGAGAAACCTTTGAAAGCTTCCAAGACGAAAGAGAATTTATTGTTGAAGATATAATTGAGCCTTTAAATCAAGGTAACGGCATAAAAGAAATGCTCGTAAGTTTTACAGAGGAAATACCCGTTTCGCTTACAGCTAAAGAAGCGTATGTTGCTGAAAACATAACATATACTCCCGAGGTTTATATAGGTTCTTGCCGTTTTGAGCTTATTCCCACAAGAGGAATTCTTTGCACGACGAGAAGAAAAACGGTTATTGAAAACAACGTTTTTGACGGTATGACAATGGCGAGTATCTTTCTTTCAAATGACTGTAACGATTGGTACGAGTCTGGTGCTATACACGATATGGTTATAAGAAACAACGAGTTTTTTGTAAGAAAAGCACCTGTTTTCAGCGAGATCAAAAGTGCAATATACATAAAGCCTATTGTTGCAAACGAAAGTAAATGTGAGACTTCGATACACAAAAATATTACAATAGAAGACAACATCTTTCATCTTGAACACGACAATGCAGTGAATGCTGTATTTTGCGAAGGCTTGGTTATACGAAACAATACGGTTGAAATTCTGAAAAGTAAAAACAGTGAGGATAGTATAACAGCGTTTGTAACAACAAAATGCAAGGATGTAATAATAGAAGGAAACCGATTCGGCGAGGGTGTTTGCTGAAAGAATTTTTAAATATTACACAAAAGTTTTAGAAAACTATTTATTTTTTTGTGGAAGTGTGCTATAATACATATACGAGGAAAGTTTATCCTTTTAAAATCCCCTTATTTTAAGGGTTAACATAGAAAGGAGCTGACGATATGAAAATTACAGTTATCGGCAGAAAATGCACACCAAGAGATTCTTTCAAAGAAAGAGCGGAGAAAAGACTTGCCAAGGTTGAAAAGTTCTTCGGCAACGACGCTGAAGCAAAAATAACTGCAACAGTTGAGAAGAACGAACAAATTGTTGAAGTTACAATTTATCACGATGGTATGATTTTCCGTTCGCAGGAAAGAGCAGTTAATATGAATGATGCTCTTGACCGTTGTGCCGATTCAATTGTTCGTCAGATTCGCAAGAACAAGACGAAGGTTGAAAAGAAATTGCGTAAAGCAGCTTTTGAAGAATACGACGCTATCGAAAAGTTTGAGCCTGAGGACAGCTATGAGGTTCTTCGCTCCAAGGAAATTTCGCTCAAACCACAAAGCGTTGACGAAGCAATTTTGCAAATGAATCTGCTTGACCATCAGTTCTATGTGTTTTTAGACAGCACAAGCTATAAAATTTGCGTTGTTTATGCAAGAAAAGATGGTGGCTACGGTTTAATTATTCCTGAAGTTGATTGATTTATTGTTAAAGTTATGATATAATTTTCACCGGCTTTAATGCCGGTGATTTTTATAAATATCAGAAAGTAGGATAATCTATGAAAATAAATTTTGTAATTCCTTGTTTGCTCGGACTTGAAAAGCTGATTGCAGACGAAATGAAAGAGCTTGGTGCAGAAAATGTTGTGTCCGAAAACGGAAGGGTGCTTTTTTCGGGTGATGAGTACCTTCTTGCCAGAGCAAATATTTGTTCAAGATACGCCGAAAGAATACAAATTTTGGTAGGCTCGTTCACAGCACTTACATTTGAAGAGCTTTTCCAAGGCACAAAAGCACTTCCTTGGGAGGAATGGATAGGTGCATACGATGCTTTCCCGGTTAAGGGCTATTCTCTAAACTCTGCTCTTTTCAGTGTAAGCGACTGTCAATCTATAATAAAGAAAGCGATTGTTGAAAGACTCAAAGGCAAATATAATATTTCGTGGTTTGAGGAGACGGGTCCTACCTATCAAATACAGTTTTCAATTATGAAAAATAAGGTAAGCTTACTTATTGATACATCCGGCTATGGACTTCACAAAAGAGGCTATCGTCTTGAAGCA
>CAZNQI010000005.1:7300-10175 GCA_964575375.1 uncultured Faecalibacterium sp. | reverse complement strand
GATAAAAGAAACTCTTGCAGCCTCTCTTTGTTGCCTTTCAAGACTTCGTCCGTATCATACCCTTTATGACCCAATGTGTGGCTCGGGTACTATTCTTATCGAGGGTGCTATGATGGTTAATAATATGGCTCCCGGTGTAAACAGACACTTTACGGCTGAAAGATGGCAAAATATACCTGAAAGTGTTTGGAATGAGGAAAGGGACAGAGCTCGCAGTTTGGTGCTGACGGATAGTCAGTTTGTTTGCTACGGCTCGGATATAGATGAAAAATCTCTTGAGGTTGCTTTGGCTAACGCAAAAAGAGCAGGTGTAGATAAGTTCATAACCTTTGAAAAAAGAGACATCAAAGATTTTACTCCAAAGAGCGAAAAAGGTACCGTTATTTGTAATCCTCCCTACGGTGAAAGACTTTTGGATGTTCAAGCTGCGGAAGCTCTTTATAAGACAATGGGTAAATGCTTCAAGCAAAGTCGTGGCTGGGCGTACAATATCATAAGCCCGAGTGATGATTTTGAACTGTTCTTTGGCAGAAAGGCTGACAAGAGGAGAAAGCTTTACAACGGTATGATCAAATGTCAACTTTATATGTATTTTAAGTAAAACTAAACACATAAATATATAATTCCTCCTTGAAGGCTTTGTTTCCCTTTTAACGGGCAAAGTGCTGTACAGGAGGTTTTTTAATGAATAATTTATTTGTAATAAACCCGGCTGCCGGAAAAGGCAAAAAGGTACTTCAATATATTGAGCTTATCAAAAACCATTGTGAAAACGAGCAGGAAAATTTTGATATCTACATCACAAAATCGCAGGGCGATGCAACTTCTTATGTGAAACACTACTTATCGCAAAAACAGGGTTGTAACATTTTTGCTTGTGGTGGCGACGGTACCTTGTATGAGGTTGTAAACGGTATTTACGGCAACAAAAATGCGAAGGTTGGAGTTTTGCCGTTAGGCTCGGGAAACGATTTTGTAAGATTGTTTGGAAATAAAGAAAATTTTTTGGATGTCAAAAAACAGCTTTACGGTAAGACGGCGAGATTTGATTTGATAAAATGCGAAAACAGACTTGCTTTAAGTCAATGCTCGGTAGGCTTTGATGCGAAGGTTTGTATGGATCAAAAAAGTATAAAGAAAATACCGTTTGTTTCGGGTGAGCTTGCTTTCGGTATATCTGCAATAAAATGTTTGACTAAGGATTTTTCTTCTGAACTGAAAATTGTTGTAGACGATAACAGGGTTTATAAAGATGATTATGTACTTTGCTTGGCGGCGAATTCAAAATGGTACGGAGGAGGTTTCCTTGCCGCACCTGACGCCAACATAAGTGATGGATTAATCGATCTCGTTCTTATAAAAAAGCCAAAGGGTGGTAGATTGGAGCTGCTCAAGCTATTGCCGAAGTATAAAAAAGGCAACCATCTTTCACACAAGGCAGTGGAAGTTATCAGATGCAAAAAGGCTGTTGTTTCAAGCGTTCAAAAGCAGGCGATTAATATTGACGGAGAATGTTATTCTTCAAATAAAAGTGAGTTTCAAATAATACCAAATGCAATAGATTTCATTGTGCCGCACGGTAGTGAAAGAAGAATATAATAAAAGGGAGCTGCGTTTTGTGTTTTGCAGCTCCCTTTAGTATTAATTTTAGAACACAAACTGTACCAACAGCATATAGCAGATTGTACCAACAGAAATAGACAGCAGCATTTGCTTTTTCCAAAGATGTAAAGCTGCAGTTATAACTATTGCAATGAGTTCGGGAATGCCTTTGCTACCCTCAAATATACTAACGTTTTTAAGGCAGTATACAATAAGCAAGCCGAATACGGCGGCAGGCAAAACCTTCCCTAAATAGTGAATAAATTTCGGCGTTGGTTTGTTATCGGGGAAGATAATAAACGGCAAGAAACGCATTATAAGTGTAGCGAGTATTATCATTAAAATCGTAATTATTTGCTGTTTAAACGTCATACTCAATACCCACTTTCTTTTCAAGGTAGTTTCTCGAAACAGTAAGTGCAACAAAAATTGCAAGCATAGCCGGGACTATAAAATTATCTGCGCCGAATATTAAAAGAGAGATGAATGAAAGGCCTAAACCGTAAAATGAGCTTAAATGATTCTTGTCCTTTTGCCATTGGTTAAGGAATATAACAACAAACATCGAGGTCATAACAAATTCGATACCCTCTGTGCTGAAGTTTATCATCGTGCCGAAAATCGCACCGACGGTTGAGCCGATTATCCAGTAAATATGGTTAAAGAGCGTTACAAAGAACATAAACCAGCCTCTGTCTACATCTTCAGGTGGGGTAGCAGTATAATTTATTGAAAAGGTTTCGTCAACCATACCGAATATCATATATATCTTCTTTAAACCCAGGTTTTTGTATTTTTCAAGCATTGAAATGCCGTAAAAAATATGCCTTGCACAAAGCACAAAGGTAATGATAAAAGAATTCAAAGGATCGAAAGCTGAAGTCAACAGACTCACTGCAACGATTTGAGTTGAGCCGCCGAAAACAAAAACACACATAAGAAGGGTGTAAAGAGGGCTGAAGCCGTTAACACTCATACAGATTCCGTAAGTTAAGCCAAGAAAACCGTAGCCGGCTAAAATCGGCAAACTATGCGGAAATGCGACATAGGCGGCTCTTTTCAGTATATTAAGTTTGCTTTTACTGACTTTTTGCAACACACTTCCTCCTTTAATGAGCTCTTTCTTGAAAATATTATATTACTTATAAAATGTTTGTGATTTCCAAAACAGAAAAATAATATAACAAATTGGATATTTGTCTTGACATAAAAAATGGCTGAAAGAGAACTCTAACAGCCATTTTTAATTTAATATCTTACACTATCTTTAATT
>CAZNQI010000005.1:0-7290 GCA_964575375.1 uncultured Faecalibacterium sp. | reverse complement strand
ATTTATACATAATATGTGCGCCGAGCATTGAAAGAATAACACCGACAGGGATGAGAACACCAACCGAAAGAGAGCCTGCAAAAACAAGAATCAGTGTTATAGCGGCGATTGGGAAAATAGCTATTTTCCAATGCTTAATGAAATATGTTGCGGCAAGTGAGCCGAAAATGGTATATGTAACCTGCTGGAATGCCGGTGCGAATGTATCGCTTTGCATTGTTTCGGAAAAGGATGGATTGAGAGCGAAAATAATAACAAACACAGCAATAATAATTGTTGTTACGATAATAGAAGAGCAAATGGCAATAGTTGTAATAACTTCACCTTTTTCGGTATTTGCTTTAACCTTTGCATTTTCCATTGCATTGATTGCGCAAGGCATTTTTAGGTTCATAATATTACCTGTAACGAATGAAAGATATGTACCGCCTGCACCAAGCATAGGAGCATAAGCAACAACTTCAACAATACCCGTTGCAAAGAAGAATGCGATTGAGCCAAGTCCTTTGAGAACAACATCTAAATCGGGCCATACATTAAGGTGCAAACAAATTGCAGCAGGAATTGAAACAAAGAAAACAACTGCTAAAATACACCAAATTCTACCCCAAGTATGGACTGAGTCCATATAACTTTTGTTAGTCATCTTTTTCTTACCTCCTTTTAATATCTCCACTCTATAGCTGCAAGCTCAGGCAGGAATTGGCTGACGCAAACAACTACAACCATTGCAAGCACCATACTGAGCGGCATTGCAAGAGCGTCTATCCAATTCTTTTTAAGCTTTTTGTTAAGCAGAGTGAAAGCAAGCATAAAGCCGATTGACGTAATAATAGCTGTTAAGGAAAGAACACCTGCACCGTCGCCGATAATCATTTCGCCTGTAACGGGGTCGCCCTTAGAGCTTCCGACACCTGCAAGACCTCTGCCTATAAACGCAGAAATAAGACCGATGAAGGCGGCGGCAGTCATAACGTCCATCCATTTTGAATTCTTTTCAGCAACATCCGAAACGCTTTTTTGAATTTTCTTGAGTACGATCGGAATTATTAGAAGAGGAAGAATACTTCCGAGTGTCATAACCCATGCAATTGCAGTGAAAATCTTTTCGTCGGTAACGGGTGATGCGATACCACCTGTAACACCTGCAGATTCAAGAGCAGCCTCAGCAGCAGTAACCTCATATTGAATTGCACCGATAACCGTAAGTCGTATCCAAGGAAGAACATAGCCGAGTGCCACTGAAAGAGTGATAACAGTAACGGCGATACCTATTGCGGGAGCAATAGAGAAAGCGGCACTTGATGTAACCGTGCTTTTGAGTGATTCGGTTGTTATGCCTAATTCTTTACCTCTTGCCCATGCTTTTTTCATAAAAAAGAGAGCTTGAACGCAAACAAAGATTATTACGCCCAAAACCAAAAGGTACATAAAACCGTCTGATTTGAAATCTGAAAACATTTTTAAATTAACCTCCACTTTCTTTGTTGTAAAACAATTTGTGAATAAATAATAACATTTTGACGGAATTATGTCAACATATTAAAGCGATAAAGTGCTCAAAAATGCTTTGACAAAAAGTATATATGTGTTATAATTAAAAATACAGTTCTATTTGCTTTTTTTGCAAAAAATGTTATGCAACTATTATGTGGAGATGAAAAAATATGGAGACAAAATCAAAGGGAAAAACCAAAAAAGCGTTGAAGCCTGCCACGGTTATAGTTCTCAGCTTCCTTTCGCTTATTGCAGTCAGCACCGTTTTGTTTATGCTGCCGTTTATGACGAGGGACGGTGAAGGCTTACCGTTTCTTACCGCACTTTTTACAGCAACATCTTCTGTGTGCATAACCGGGCTTACTCTTTTTGATACGGTTGAGGTTTTCACAAGATACGGTCAAATTTTAATATGTATTCTTATGGAAATAGGTGCAATAAGCATTGTAATCTTTGCAAGCTTTTTCATCTTTTCTTTAAAAAAGAAATCTGCACTTCGCAGTATGCGTCTGGTTCAAGAATATACAAACCTTGACGTTTTTTCTCAGGTTAAGTCTCTTGTGCGAGTTATAATTGTCTCTGCAGTTGTCAGTCAAGTATTGGGTGCAGCTGTTTTGTCGATAAGATTTGTGCCCGAATACGGTACTGTTAAGGGAATATGGATGGCAGTGTTTACTGCTGTTTCGGCATACTGCAATGCAGGCTTTGAACTAATGGGGATTGAAAAGGGGCAATCTTCTTTTTGTGCTTATAACGGAGATATCCTTGTAATGGGTACGCTTATGGCACTTATTATACTTGGTGGTATCGGCTTTTTTGTGTTTTATGATATACTTCACTACAAAAAGCACAAGGGTGTATCCTTACATACAAAGGTTGTTGCAGTTTTTTCTGCAATTTTAATCGTTATTGGTTTTGCGGTATTTTTTATTGGTGAATACAATAATGAAAAAACTCTTGGTAATTTACCGCTTTTTGAAAAAATTGTTGCATCACTTTTTCAGTCTGTAAGTGCAAGAACAGCAGGCTTTTATTCAATAGATATTACTCAGCTAAACGATGTAACAAAGATATTTATGATGCTTTTAATGATTATTGGTGCAGGTAGCGGTTCGACAGCGGGCGGAATTAAAATAACAACCTTTGCTGTTATCATAATGGCAATTGTCAGTGTTATAAGAAATAAGGATGAAACTATAATTTTTTCACACAGGGTTGACAGAAAAACAGTTATGAAATCCTTTTCTATTGCTTTTCTTGCGATGATAATTATGTTTGTAACATCGTGGTTTTTGTTTATGGAAAATCCCGAAACGGATGGAATAAATGTTTTGTTTGAGGCTGTTTCGGCTTTTACGACTGTCGGAATAACAACGGGTGTTACAGCTTCAATGGGACCTTTGGGCTTGACAGCTTTAATTATTGCGATGTTCATCGGCAGAATAGGGCCTATCTGTTTTGTTATCGCTTTGAGTTCAAAGGACAAAAACAAAGCAAGCGTAATAAGACCTGAGGGGAGAATTATGGTTGGCTGAGTAATTAAATATCTAATGTCATCATATATTTTAGTGGTGATATTATATGAAAGATAAAATTAAAGAAAAAGATTTATATCATTTGGTTGTAGTTGCACAGATTGTTTTCACTTCAATAATTTTGGGACTTATGTGTTTTCTTTCCGCAACGAGTGAGGGACTAAAAAAAGACTTTAAGAGTTTTTTAGATTGGGATATGAGCGAAACACTTTATACGGTTGTATCCTCTTTTAAAGATTATTTAGGCACAAATACTGCCTGGACGGTAAATTCGGGTTCGGTTACCGTTACCGGCGAAACACGAGAACAGGCAAGCGAATCGGAAAGTGAGCTGTCCTTACAAAGCGATATATCCGGTGAAGAACACAGTGATACTGTCGAAAGCGCGGCAAATGAAGCCTTGTCAAGCAGTGTGCCTTATGCAATCGGTGGTGAAGAGGTCAGCATTTATGAAGCTGCAGATAACGCTTCCTTTGCACCGATAAAAAGCACGGCAAAAATACTCTGTCCCATTGAGAATCCTCGTTATACATCTTATTTTGGTTACAGAATAAGTCCCATCACGTCGAAATGGGCATTTCATACGGGACTTGATATCGCAGCAGCAGAGGGCACGAAAATTCGTGCAGCATTTAGTGGTACGGTTACAAAAACAGGTGAAGACTCGGTTGCAGGTAAATATATTTTTCTTACACATAGCGACGGCTTTGTAACCTTTTATTGCCACTGCAGTGAAATTGTTGCAGAGCAAGGGGCAAACATAAGGCAGGGTGAAACAATAGCAAAGGTTGGTTCAACAGGAAATTCTACCGGTCCCCACTTGCATTTTGAAGTACGAAAAGACGGTATAAGATACAATCCGTTGCACCTTTTGGAAGATGATAGCTGAAAAAGGAAATACTACCTATAAGCTCAATTTTTCTTTTGTTGTGCTTTTGACGCTGATGCTGATTTTATGCGAGGAAGAGGTTGTGCTTATATGCTTTACCTCTTCGCTTTTACACGAAACCGGGCATTTGCTTTTTATGTATATATTTTCTGAGGCACCAAGCAAAGTTGAGTTTGGTGCTTTCGGAATAAGAATAGAAAGAAATAATTATAAGGCGCTTTCATACAAAAAGGAAGCTTTGGTGGCATTAGGCGGAATTTTTGTAAATTTTGTTATTGCTTTATTTGCGTTTTTCTATTATTATATTTGTGGCAGTAATTTGGCAATAAGGATATCGCTTGTAAATTTAATGATTGCTGCAGTTAATTCTGTTCCCGTAAATGTTCTTGATATGGGCAGAGTGGTGGAATGTTTATTGCTTTGCCGATTTTCCGAGGAAAAGGTTGGCAAAATACTTGGTATGATATCCTTTATTGCTGTTAATTTGTCTGCTGTATTCTGCTTTGTCTATACCTTTAAGATAGGGCTTAATGTCAGTTTAATAGCAGTTACAGTGTATTTATATATTGTTGCAATAATAAAGAAATGGAGTTAAATATGGTCAGTAAAGAAGTTGAAAAAATATTACCTTTAGTTCAAAAACCGGGCAGATATACGGGGGGAGAGCTTAACAGCGTAATCAAAGACAAGGAAAAGGTAGATTTGAGGTATGCGTTTTGCTTTCCTGACAGCTACGAAATCGGTATGTCTCATCTTGGAATAAAGATTTTATATTCAGCCGCAAATGCACGAGATGACGTGTGGTGCGAAAGAGTTTTTTCACCTTGGCACGATATGGAAAAGGAAATGAGAGAAAGAAACATCCCTCTTTTTGCGCTTGAAAGCGGAGACCCGTTAACACAGTTTGATTTAATAGGCTTTACGCTTCAATATGAGCTTTGCTATACCAATGTGCTGAACGTTCTCGATTTGGCAGGTATACCGATTAGAGCGAAAGACAGAACAGACCTTACGCCTATTATCGTAGGTGGTGGGCCTTGCGCTTGTAATGCAGAGCCGATGGCAGATTTTTTTGATTTGTTTATGCTTGGTGACGGCGAAGAAATGTCAAATGAGCTTTTTGATTTGCTCATTGAATGTAAGAAAAACGGTAGCAGCAAACAAGAATTTTTGCAAAAGGCGGCAAAAATTGAAGGTATGTACGTACCGTCGTTTTACGATATAGAGTATAACGAGGATAACACTATAAAGAGTGTTACGGCAACGAACGGTGCGCCTGAAAAGGTTACAAAGAGAATAATCAGCGATCTTGATACAGTACATTACCCTAAAAAGTTTATCGTTCCTTTTATAGAGGTTATACACGACAGAGTAGTACACGAAATATTAAGGGGCTGCATAAGAGGTTGCCGTTTTTGTCAGGCAGGTTTCCTTTATAGACCAATAAGAGAAAAGTCTGCCGATGTTATAAACGAGCAATGCAAGGCTCTTTGCGAAAGTACAGGCTACGATGAAATTTCGCTTTCATCTCTTTCAACGAGCGACTATACGCATCTTGAGGAGCTTATGGAAAAGCTTCTTTCGTGGACAGAGGACTATAAAGTTAACATCGCTTTGCCGTCCCTCAGAGTAGATAACTTCTCTGAAAAGCTTATGGGTTATCTTCAAAAGGTTAGAAGAAGTGGTCTTACCTTTGCGCCTGAGGCAGGTACACAGCGACTTCGTGATGCGATAAACAAGAACGTAACCGAAGAGGAAATGCTTTCAACTGCAAATAAGGCTTTCAGTGGCGGTTGGTCAAATGTTAAGCTGTATTTTATGCTCGGCTTGCCAACGGAAACCTACGACGACGTAAAAGGCATAGCAGACCTTGCACAAAAGGTTGTCGGTGCATTTTACACTAACCCCGACAGACCAAAGGGTAAGGGCGTGCAGGTTAGTATAAGCGTTGCATCGTTTGTACCGAAGCCTTTTACTCCTTTCCAATGGGAACCGCAGGATACGATAGAAGAGCTTATCAAAAAGCAAGAGCATCTGCTTTCTAATGTTAAGACAAGAAAAATAAGCGTCAGCTACCATAAGGTAAACATCAGCTTTCTTGAGGGAGTCTTTGCTCGTGGCGACAGAAGACTTTGCTCCGTTGTGGAGTACGCTTGGCGACACGGCTGTAAGTTTGACTCTTGGGACGACAGCTTTCTTTTTGATGTGTGGCTCGAGGCATTTAAAGAGTGTGGCGTAGACCCTCTTTTCTATACAAGCAGACAAAGAAGCTATGAGGAAATACTTCCTTGGGATCATCTTGATTACGGAATCAGCAAGCAGTTCCTTATTAACGAGGACAAAAAAGCGCACGAGAGTGAAACTACACCTCATTGCAGAATAAAATGTGCAGGCTGTGGCTCAAACAAACTGAACGGAGGTAAATGCGATGCGTTGCGTAAGAGTATGGTTTAAGAAAATGGGTATGAGCCGTTATGTTTCGCACCTTGATTTAATGAGGGCGATGTCGAGAACGGTAAGACGCGCAAAGCTGCCGTTGTGGTACACGGAGGGCTTCAACCCACATCCGTATATGACCTTTGCGCTCCCGCTTTCGCTTGGAATGGAAAGCCTTTGCGAGAGTATGGACATAAGAATAGAGGGGGATAGCACAAACGAAGAAATTTTTGCGATGCTAAAGGGCAGTATGCCACCGGGAATTGAGCTGATTTGTGTGGACGAGCCGGTGCACGACCAAAAACATATCGCTTTCGGTGAATTTGATATTTTCTTCGATTGTGCCAAAGGTACAAAGGACGTTGTCGAGCTTATAAATTCGTGTCTTGAAGGTGATGAGCTTATTGTGCAAAAGCTCGGCAAAAAGGGCAGACACAAGGTGCTTAAGGATATAAACCTTATTGAATTTGTAAAGTCGTATACTGTTGGTACGTTTATGGATAGGGTGAAGCTTACTATAGTTTTACCTGCAGGCAGTACAACTAACGTCAATCCCTCGCTTTTGGCAGACGAGATAGTGAAAAGGCATACAGGTGAGCTGTCGTATACGATAGTCAGAAAGGCACTTTATCTCGAAAATATGGAAAAGTTCCAATAATAATTTTGGCAGGCTGTTTTAGTCTGCCTTTTTTATTAGACGCGCTTTGGTGTGTCTTAAACGGTTAGTGCTTTGCCACCGTGGGAAATTGGTTGAATCGACCTGTGGCAGTCTGCCGTCTCGAAAAATCAAAGCTTGATTGAATTTAGCTTTGAAAGAAAGCACTCTTGCTCACAAAATGTTTACAATATATTTTGTGAAAATTGTGTTACTTTTTTTAAATACAGACACTTATATATTGAAGGATTAAATACCGGAGATTCGTTTTCTTAACT
>CAZNQI010000004.1:0-24970 GCA_964575375.1 uncultured Faecalibacterium sp. | reverse complement strand
CTACACCTGCGGGGCCTTGCGGACCGGTTGCACCTGTTTCGCCTGCAGGACCCTGCGGACCGATAGGACCTGTTTCACCGATAGGACCTTGCGGACCGACCGGGCCTGCTACACCTGCGGGGCCTTGCGGACCGGTTGCACCTGTTTCGCCTGCAGGACCCTGCGGACCTATAGGGCCTGTTTCACCGATAGGACCTTGAGGACCGACCGGACCTGCTACACCTGCGGGACCTTGCGGACCGGTTGCACCTGTTTCGCCCGCGGGACCCTGCGGACCGATAGGACCTGTTTCACCGATAGGACCTTGGGGACCAACCGGGCCTTGCGGACCTGCAGGACCACGTGGACCTATAGGACCTCGTGGTCCCGGTGGGCATTTTGAACAATCAAAGTTGCAGGAACATTCGTTGCCGCAAGAATCGTTTTGACAATCACAGTCGCAAGTCGTATTATCATTGTCGCAATTTTTCTGACGGTTATTTTTATTATTATATAAATTCCATCTGCTCATTATAATCACCTCCTTAAATATAATATGCTTGCTTGTGCAATATGCTACTTGAAATAAATTCAATGCTTTAGCTTTGTTGTTTGACAGAACTGAAAATTTTCTTGAAATTATATTAAGGGGTTAAATAATGCAGAGAAAACATAGTCTTATGTAAGACGGATTGCAATTTGTAAAAAATCCGATGAATAGGGGACAGTTTAGTTTTTGCTTGTGAGTATGAAATAAGAACGATTGACGCAAAAGATTATATGATAATCGAATGGAAAAGCGGAGATTACCGTTATGGCGGATATGATACAAATTATTATGTATTTACAAGAGCGTAAGGCTTATACTAAAAGAATGTTTTAAAGAAGGCGCTGTGCGTTAAGTACAGACTAAAAAGCAGATATTTTAAGTAGTTACTTTACTTAACAATATCTGCTTTTGTTTATTAAAACGCATTTGTAAATGACTTCTTTAGATGTTTTTATTCACTCGCAGTACCTTTGTACGGCTTTAGGGATAAAGAAATCTCATTTTCTATCTTAGTACGGCAGCACCAAGCTTATATATTTATATCATTTGTTTTCAATCAAGCAATAACGATATCTTCAATATCAGGATTTCCGAGTATGTCTATTATCTCTTTGAATTCGGGCGTCTGCTTGAATTCTTCGGAAAGAGATTTGTAGTATCTTTGCATAAGCAGAGCCATTCGTGTACACATATTCATATTACGAAACACCGTTTCTGTTTCGTAAAACAGTGCTGCTCTTTGTGAAAGCTCGGGTTGCTCGTCCAGCTTTTTTGCGTATTCTGCAGCAATTTTCAGATGCTTGATTGCGTTTTCTTTGTCGCCTGCTTCAAAGTATAAATGTCCGAGGCGGCCGTAATTGTAAACTATATGCATATAGCTTTTGCCAAAGTCATCGTCGGGATTCATTAAATGAAAAAGAGAGTTGAGATTGTTTATAACTTCAATTTTGAACATCGGCGTAAAGCTATCGCTATAATAGCAATAACCGATTATAGTATCCTGAAGCAAATGCAAAAGCTCATCGATGGCTTTTTTGTGAGTTTTATTGTGCGAGACGGTATCGACAGCTAACATCATAGAAAGCATCTCTCTTGAATCACCAAGCGACGGCATTTCATTTATAATGCTTTCTGCTTTTGTTAGGTATTCTGTACAGTACCAATACTTGCCATCTTCACCCACGGTACATTGAAATTTTTTAACTAAATGTTGGCAGATGAGCCTCTTTGACCAAATTCTGATACTGTCGTCGGTGCAATGATTTTGGATCTTTCCGTAAATTTCCATAAGCACTTTTGAGGTTTTATCGTAATCGGGCTTGTTCGGAAAGTCTTTTTCTTCGGTTAAAAGCTCCATATAGCGTATAAGAATAGAAAATTCGCCGGGAAATTCCTTAACGCCCTTTTGTAATTCACTCAAAACTAAATGCCTGTCCTTTAGCTTCATCGTTTCGTACAGCTTGAGGTACTCGTTTATTTTTTGCATGTTTTCCATTTTGTCAACGCCGATTAAGTAGTCTACGGATACACCGAAAAAGCGAGCGACAGTCGGAAGCATTGTTATATCCGGATAGGTTTCACACCTTTCCCATTTGCTTATTGTCTGAAAAGTAACACCTAAAAAGTCGGCAAGCGTTTCTTGAGTGAGCTCTTTTTCCTTTCGCAAGCGTTTAAGGTTTTCGCCAAAATAAATTATCATATAAATCACCTTTTCTTATTCGGTAGCACTATCGTAGTTTTATAATAGCTTGTATTTTAATTTTTTGCAATAACTTTTTGTTTGAATTGAATTCAACCGAAAAGGGAATTGTTCCCTGCATGAAAGCAATGAGCGTCTTTTGAAAAGCTGACCTCGGCGGGAAACGATTTGCTTATTTGCACCTGCTGACCCGCGTACTATATAAAAGATTTAAGCGAAAATAGACAAAAAAGACTTGTATATTTACAGGTTTTAGTGTATAATGCTATCAAAGAATAACTAAAGGAGGAAGCATTATGCCAACTTTAAACACAGTAAAATACGAAACCAAACGAAAGAATTTATACTTGCGTGTCGCTATGGGACATTTCGCAACAAGTAACTGCCACAGCAATTATTACATTGATGTTGTCTCGCAAAAGGCTCGTCTTTCGGAAGCCAGAGCAGTGGCAGAGGAATTGTGTACATATTATTACGCAGACACTGTGGTTGATACTATTCTTTGCCTTGACGGCACGGAGGTTATCGGTGCGTGTCTTGCTGACTGCCTTTCAAAAGAGGATTTCATCAATATGAATGCCCATAAAACGATTTATATTGTTACACCTGAAATCACAAGCGGAAATCAGTTTATATTCCGTGATAATATCGTTCCGATGATTAAGGGTAAGAATGTTATGATTCTCGCCGTTTCGGTAGCTTCGGGTAAAACGGCACAATCTGCTGTTGATGCTGTTAAGTATTACGGCGGAAAGGTGTCAGGCGTATCGGCAATTTTCTCAACAGCTAAAGAATGTGGCGGTTTGCCTGTTCGTTCAGTTTTTGACCCGAATGACCTTGAGGGCTATAACTGCTATCCTGCACACGAGTGTCCGCTTTGCAAGTCGGGCGTTAAGCTTGATGCACTCATTAACAGCTACGGCTTTTCGAAGCTTTGATTTTGAACAAACGGCAATTGTCTTATTATGCTGCACGAGGGTAGCATTATAACAGACCCGAACACTGCTAAAATAACAGCCTATAGGCAGGGGTGAGCCGACAAGCGGCAAGCAAGGCATAGGTCTTGCTTTGGTTGGTGCAGTTAAGGGGTATAAGGTTAGGAGTATTATGCCTTATACGGCTGAAAAATATTTTTGAACTCCTGTTTTTAAATTAAAAAGGTCTCGGATAGCCTTAAAATGGTTTATTCGAGACTTTTGATTTTATTTTGATAAAGTAATTGCAATTGCAGAATAGTTTGTGATATATTTAATAGTATCAACAGACAGCTTCGCTGTCGGATAGGAAGGTTTAAGAATGAAAATTGAATGGAAAACGTGCTTAAGAGTCGGCATCAGCATTTTTGTTTTGTTTTTGTGTATTCATTATTGGACATTTATGTCGGGCGTGCTTAAAACTATTTTAGGAGCGTCGATACCCTTTATCGTGGGTGGTGCGTTGGCATATCCGCTTAACATTCTTATGAGCTTTTATGAAAGACATATTTTCAAAAACAGCAAGAGTAATTTTGCTAAAAAAGCTCGTACGGGTATATGCTTAGTGCTGACGATTCTTACTTTGTTGGTTATTGTGGCTATAGTTGTGGCTCTTATCGTGCCTCAAATAACAAACTGCGTCAAGCTCTTAATAGATAAGATACCCGGAGCGATTGAAAATATTATAGCTTTTGCTTCAACTCTTGATTTTATTCCGGAGGATATCTTTGATACGATTGCTAATGTTGATTGGAAATCAAAGCTCGGCGAGATTATATCCACGGTAACATCGGGTATCGGTAGTGCAGTGGACGTTGTTAAGACAGCTGTATCATCTGTCGTATCAGTAGTTACAAGTGCAGTTATTTCAATTATGTTTGCAATTTATTTGCTTCTCAGTAGAGATAAGATATTCTCTCAGGTAGATAAGGTTGTAAAGTATTTTATCAAGGATACACTTTACAACAAAATTAAGTATATTTTGTCTGTTGCCGACACTTGCTTTAGAAAGTTCATCGTTGGTCAATGCACAGAAGCAGTAATTTTAGGTGCATTGTGTGCGGTGGGTATGTTTATTCTTCGTTTGCCTTACGCGGCAATGATGGGTGCCGTTACTGCTTTTACAGCACTTATTCCTATTGTAGGTGCTCTTATAGGTGGTGCTATAGGCGTGTTCCTTATTTTTATCGAATCTCCCGTTAAGGCACTGGTTTTCCTTATATTTATTGTTGTTTTGCAGCAGCTTGAGGGAGACCTTATATATCCAAAGGTTGTGGGTTCATCAATCGGACTTCCGGGAATATGGGTGTTTACGGCAGCAACATTGGGTGCAGGTGTATTTGGTATTCTCGGTATGATAATCAGTGTGCCTTTGGCAGCAACTGCATACAGACTCCTTGGTAACGAGCTTAACGGTAAGGGAATGCTTCTTAAAAAGAGGGTGAGCGAAGGAGCTGACTTACCTTTGAAATCATCCGAGCAAACAGTTGAAGATTCAAATACATAAAACTTATAAATGAAACTTCGGTACAGCTTGGTGTGTGCCGAAGTTTTTTTGTCGGATGAAAAAGTTGATAATTATAAAATTTTATGATAAGATTTTATATGTTAAAAGGAGAGTGGAACAATGGATATTACATTAAATGAAAGAGCAAGGCAGCATATTATTGTTGTAGCGCACAGAGGTGCTTCGGGCGGCAATATACCTTGTAACACAACTGCAGCCTATGAAATTGCACTAAAGCAGGGTGCAGATATGCTGGAGACGGATGTTAGCTGCAGTATAGACGGAGAGCTTTTTATATTCCATCCGTTTATGGAGCTTGCGCATTTAAGTAAGCCTTTAAACCTCAGCCTTATGCCTATAAATCTTATTAGTAAAATGCACTATACAAATTATGATAACACAAGCACACAGTTTACCGTTGAGACATTCGACGATTTTCTTGAAACATTCAAAAACAGGTGCTTTATAAATATTGATAAGTTCTGGTCAAATCCCGAAAAAATATATTCTGCGCTTAAAAGGCACGGCATGGTAGACCAATGTGTTGTAAAAAGCAAGTATTCGGATGAAATTTTAGATTTTATGGAGCAAGCTGCACCTGATTTACAATATATGCTTGTAACAGATGACGAGAATTTTCCGCACGAAGAAATTATGAAAAGAAATATGAATTATATAGGTGCAGAGGTGCTTTTTTATAACGACTCATCTTTTCTTGCATCAAGAGCGTTTACGGATAAAATGCACGCTGATAATAAGCTCGTTTGGGTAAACAGCATTATATATGATTACAAACAGCAAATAGCAGCAGGACACAGCGATGACCATGCGTTAACAGTGAGCGAGGATGAGGGCTGGGGAGTTCTTGCAGACAGAGGCTTTGATATGATACAAACCGACTGGACGGGTATGCTGGTTGACTATCTTAAAAGGTCGGGAAAGTATTACAGATGATAGCATAAAGGAGACTTTCTATGTTCAAACCTAATTACAACAAAAGCATTTTGTCTATCGCATCGAGTGTATTGAAACACTACGGTGTGAAAGACTGCGAGCATAAAACGCTCGAGGAATTTGACGCTCTTTTGAATAAAAACTATAAAAATGTAGTTGTGATGCTCTTTGACGGACTTGGTGTTTCAGCAATAAACGAGCATCTTTCTGAGGATAGCTTTTTGAGAAAGCATCTCGTAACACCGATTTCGTCTGTCTTTCCACCGACTACAACAGCAGCCACAACAACTGTATTAACAGGTCTTGCACCAATTGAACACGCTTGGCTCGGTTGGGATTTGTATTTTGAAGAGTTAAATGAAAACGTTACTATTTTCCGTAATACTTTACAAAGAAACGGCGAGAAAGCTGCAGATTATATCGTTACAGACAGATACATCCCTTATGAAAGCATTTTTCAAAGAATAGAACGCTGCAGTGGAGATGTGAGTTCGCATTTCGTCTCACCTTTTTCGCCGACCTATACGGTGGGGGATATTCGTGGTATCTGCTCTACCGTTAAGAAAATCTGCAAAAAGCAGGGCAGAAAGTATATATATACATACTGTCCGGAGCCTGACCACACGATGCACGAGTTCGGGGTTAAAGACAAGAGAGTAAAATCACTTATCAGGAAAATAAACAAAAAAACAGAAAAGCTTTCAAAAAGGCTTAAGGATACGCTGATTGTTATAACTGCTGACCATGGTCTTATAGACAGCGAGTGGTTGTATCTTGAAGATTATCCTACCGTTATGAATATGCTCAAAAAGCCACCGTCAATTGAGTCGAGAGCGCTCAGCCTTTTCGTTAAAGACGGCGAAAAAGATAAATTCACAAGCGAGTGGGAAAAACACTTTTCAAAAGATTTTGTTCTTTTGGATAAAAAGCAGGTCTATGAAATGAAGCTTTTCGGTGATGGGGTAGCACACGAGAGGGCTGACGGCTTCATCGGCGATTATCTTTCCGTAGCTGTGGGTAATGTATCAATGGGCTATAGCAGATCGGACAACAACTTAATCGGTATGCACGCAGGGGCAACAAAAGATGAAATGACAATTCCGTTTATTGCAATTGAATGTTTATAAAATTTGAAAAATTTTTATATTATATATTGACCTAACGCCAATGTGTAATTATAATGAAATTAAGATTAACTTTATATAAAAACGGAGGTAATAATATGAAGAAGTTTATATCGGTTCTTTTAACAATGCTCGTTATACTTTCCTCAACAGCAAATATTTCTTTTGCTGCTTCGGGTTTTATTTCGAGTCAGCCAACGGTTGAATCCGTTGAGGTGCTTGACGATTATCCTATTTCGAGAATGGAACTCGATTATGATGGCTTTTTGCAGTTTGCGGCTACAAAGGATGATAAGTATTGGCTTTCTCTGTCCTATTTCCCGTACACCTTTAAGATCACTCTTTCGGACGGTACAGTTATTGAGCATAATGATTGCTATGATTATAACAGTATAGTAATTGACGACGATACAGTGCTGCTTATTGAAGCGTATGTTACAGGCGACAAGTTATATGAAGCCTTTAAAAACAAAAAAGATACTGTTGAGTTTAATGTAGACTGTGTTACATATAACCCTAATTTCAGCATATTTGTTGATACGGATGATTTAACCAATAATAAAACAGGCAAACGATTTACTTTCCAAAAGAAGTATGTTGATGCTTATGTTAAATCTATTACACCGGTTACCACTCTCGACAGCAGTATTTTTAAGGATCCGGATTATTTTAATCTTGCAGGTGAAAAGTTTAAGGTTAAGTACTATGACGGCACAAGCAAAACTTATACGGTTGTCAATAACGGTATAAATTCCGATACCAGGAAGCCACAGTATACATTAAACGGAATTGAAATCTATAGCTGGGTATACGATAATGAGGTTACCATTTCTTATCTTGAGGCAGAGTATGTGCATAAGGTTTCTGTCAAAGCTAACCCATATAAGAGCTTAAAAATAACGGATTATAAATTTGATGATGAAGCAGGTCTTACTTCGATTACATTTGAAGCCACAGGAAAGAAAACAAGAACATATACGGTTGACCTTACAGGTTATCAAGATACTCGTTACGCCGACGGTTATATTCCAAATACAAAAATAGCGGCACTTTACGGATATTATGTATATCTTACTGATGCAACAGCTTTTGTAACCGAAGATACACAGCCGGAAAACATAACAGCTTCAATTTCTATGGGAAATATTTGGAGTGCTACTTACATTTACGATACTGTAGACATTAAAAATCCAAAAGCAGGCGAGCCTATAAACAGCGGTATTTTTCAAATTATCATAAATGCTGTTAAGGCGATTATAGAGAAGATAATGAATCTGTTTGTTATGCCTTTATAAATTTAATAATCTGAAAACCGTCGATTTGCTATGCAGATCGACGGTTTGCTGTTGAGTGTAACTATATATAAACCTTTGAATGAAGACCGGTTTATTATGATGATGGATAAGCTTGCAGAGAGTGGATATTTTATGCAGCAGGGTAATAATTTTTTCCGTTTAAAAAGGCAGAGGTCAATCTCCTTAGACCTGAACACGCAAGCGTTATGTATATGACGGATAACGAGTATTTAAGACTAAAGAAAAAATTGACGGCACGAAAGGATGTTTTGCAAACGAATACTTTATTCTGCTTTATCCGAGCGTTAGATATAACTTGTGATAAGAGGCAGAAACGATTACAAAATATCGGGCTTTTAATGCCGAACGGTTGAAAAAATATGGTATTTGTTGTCAAAAAAAACACTGCTTTTTTGTGCAACTAACCAAATGAGTTTTGTAAGAGGGAATTATTGATAGTAACTATTGATAAAAATGAAAAAATATTGTATAATTAATTAAATATAAAACTTGAGGAGCGATTATATGAGTAAACCTATGAAAATACTCTTTTCGTTGGCTCTCGTTGTGTTTGTAGGAGCGTCCGTGTGGCTTTCCTTTAACGCAATTTCCAGACCTACTTACGAATACGAGTATCAAACAAACATTGGCGGAACTGACCTTGAGGGTGAGGTTTTCGTCGGCTTTAATGGTAACAGCACTACTGCTGATGTCAGAGTTTATCACCCGATGGTTAAAAACGAAAACAGAGTGAATGACGATGACCCGGCTTACGTTGAGGATACAACAATAAATATTGTTGCCATTGATAAATTCACATTTGTTAGTGATGAGAATATGCAATACTGCTATATCGGACCGGATGTTCAGTATATTGACGAGCAGGCATTTTTCGGTTGCTTTGCACTTCGTGCTATCTATGTTGATGAGGACAATCCCTATTTTACAGACATAGACGGTGTTCTTTTCTCGAAGGATATGAAGACAATGTATCTTTATCCTACATATCACATAGCACATCTTCAAGATATCGGTAAGGTTGAAGAAGGCTGGTACGACACTCATCCTGAAACATACGATGTTCCGGAGGGTGTTGAAAAAATCGCAACAGGCTGCTTCTATAAAACTTGGGGTATTCAGCAGATAAATCTTCCGTCAACACTTAAAGAAATCGGTAAAATGGCTTTCTTCAGATGTCAGTCATTAAAGCTCATTGATCTTCCGGATGGTTTGGAAAAAATCGGCAGCGACAGCTTCAGCTACTGTTTTTCAATGACAGGCGCGCTTTATATTCCTAAATCTGTACAGCAGATTGATCATCACGCTTTTTACAAGTGTAATGTTGAAGATGACGGCGTTGAGGGTGAACTTTATTTCTATATGGGCGCTGAAAGCGAAAATGATATTGAACTCGGTGGTGTATGGCTTCCGAAGCACGACAACAGCTTCAAGGCAAAGGAGCCTCAATGGGGTATGACAAGACAGGACGCTACCGACTTTAACACAAATTACAATAACACTGAGGAGGTAGAATAAAATGAGTAAAATGACAAAATTAAAAGAAACTGCCTCGAGTGTTTTTCACGAGTTCCGTGATCATTGGAATGTTCCTGCAGAGGGCAAGCATGTTCCCTATAAGGAATATTTAAGTGTATTTCTCGGTATCGGCGGCGACTATTCGCTCGGTAATGTTCTCGGATATATTTGGTTTGGTGCGGGATGTTACCTTATTATGTATTATTACAATATACCTATTCTTGCTTTTACAGCTATAGGTGCATTCTTTACGCTTCCGGGTTATTTCTGGGCAATTTTTGATATGATCGTTTGCGATAACCTTGGCTTTATGCCGAAGAAAACGGAACGAAATATGTTTGCGGTCTATGGTGTTTCTACGGCGATAGGTTTGGCTTTGGTGGTATTCGACTTTGCAAAGATACTGCCTATTCCCGTTGAACTCAGCGACTATATTGCAACAATTCCCGGTATGACTGTACGAAGCGTGCTGAAGATTTTTGGTGCGCACTTCCTTACAAAGGGCTATTTCGGCATAAGAAATATTGTTATGAGAAAAGTATTTCTTCCGAAGTACGGCAGATTTAAGTTCTACTTCTATCCGAGCTTTATTCCTGCTGTTATTTGTATTCTTCTTATCTGTTGGCTTCCTCTTTATGATTGGTATGCAACTGACCAAGCGGAAAGAATTTGGATATTGCATCTTTTGTTCTGTGTTTACGGTGGCTTTGGCTTCACAGGTGGTGCAACAAACATCGCACACCACATCTCGCCGAACTCTCACGAAAGAATGCTTGTGCGTTGCTATCCCGAAAAGTTAGGACACATCTTCAAATCTATTTTGACTATCCTTCTTCCAATCGTTACTGCTTGGACAGGTGGTCTTACAAACATCAATACATACAAATACGCTATTCCGTTCCTTGTTATTATTAATACCATTGCTATGTATGCAGGTCTTCGCAATATCAAGGAAAGAATACCACAGCCTCCTATCGAAAAGAAAAAGTATATTCCTTTCTGGGATGGTATTCACGGTGTTATCAAGAACAAATACCGTTGGATAAATGCAATTTCAGGTATGATCGACGCTCTCGGTAACGGTGGTATTGCCGCTAAATCAATAGTTCTTATTTATACTTGGCGTGAGCTTGGTGTTGTTATGGTTATTGTTGAGCAGGTTATTGCTTTTGTAGGTAATCCGGGCTCGTTCCTTGCTCCTTGGATTAGAAAGAAGTTCCAATATAAGACTCTTGTTGTTTTCAAGCGTACAGTTATGGCAGGTCAAAGTGCTGCAACAATCGTTGCTTGCTGGCTGTTTAAGGACAACTACTTCCTTTGTGGTCTTATTATGGTTATTGCATGGGCACTTAACGATATGCTTATTTCTGCAGTTAAGCTTGCAGAAGAGGATATGGCTGTTCGTGTAAGCGACTATCAGATGTATCTTTCGGGTGAACGTCTTGACAGCTACGGCGGTGTTGTTAACTGGTTTACAGCTCCGTTCTCAGCTCTTATCAGTCTTATCATTCCGCTTCTTTTCTATCGCTACGGCTTCACATCCGACTGGGACGTACTCTTTGACGATGATATCAGAACGAAGTGCGTTATCGTTTCGGTTGCGTTTGACCTTGTGGGTCATATTCTTTGCTGTATTCCATATTTGTTGTTCTGGGATTACACAGATGAAAAGCACGAAATGGTTATCAAAACTCTTGAGGAAAGAGCTGCTGCAGCTGAGGCAGAGCTTCTTGAGGAACAAGGTGTTGTTCTTGAAGCAGCTGCAGGTGCAGAAACTGTTGCTGTTAGTGTAGGTGCTGATACGGATACGGAAAGTACTACTGAATAAAAATCTATAAATCAAGGGACTGCCCACTAAGCGCAGACCAAAAGGCAAAACAAAAGCAGATGTGTTTCAGCTTGATTTTTTTACTGAAACACATCTGTTTTATTTGTTATATGGAATTTTGTTTTGCCATATGAAAATAATTTTTGTCTTTTTAGACGCCTTTTCGCCCTCTCGAAGTATAAACATACGCCTTCTGCATCTTAGTGGGCAGCCGCTTTTTCAGTTGGTGGGCGGCGCCCCGCGCCGAGCGCGAAGCGCTCGCAGGCGTTTTCGCAGAAAACGCCTTGTTCGTTGGCATTTATGCCAACGAACGCGCGGGGCGCTCTGCGCCGAACCGCACTCGTGCGATAGCACGAGTTTTCTTTCGCAGAATGCGAAAGAAAGCGGGCGATGCTTTACATCGCCCGCCGGTTCGGCGCCTCCTGCGAGCAGCTCCGTTGTATCCTAACGAGAAAAACTTCTCTTTTTCCTGCACATAAAAAGTTCACAGCTACCATATTACACAGTAGCTGTGAACTTTTTATATAGATTTATTTTTTGCTGATTTCCTTTGCAAGCTTCTGTCCGTATTGACGAAGCTCTAACACAAGGTCGCCGCTGCCCTTGTAGTAGCAGCCTTTTTTACTGAGGATCTTGTACTCGATTTCCTTGAGCAGCATAATAACAAGACCGCCGATAAAGGCACTTACAAGTATTATGAAAAACAGTGGGAGTCGGCAGGTGAGGAAATCACCGGAGCGAAGCGGGAGAGTGAAGCTCATAAAGATTTCACCACTTTCAAAAAGCTCGGCGTATGTATAATCAATGTTTCCGAAAGTATAATTGCCCGTTGCATATCTCGGAAGTGAGCCGTCGGTATATGCTGTATTGACGATACCAAACAACGCCGTAAGTAAACCGCCAACAGCAGAGCCTGCCATAAGGCCCGGAATAACGGTAAACGGACTTCTCATTGCAAGCGGCATAGACGGTGCAACGGTGAGCTTAATATTTTCAAAGAAAGCATTGATAGGGCCCGTTGTTGCCATATTGAAGTCGTCTGTGTCGGTGTTGCCGCCTTTTTTAAACAGCTTGCAGTTTAAAATACCAAAGAACGCCGTCCAGCCTACACTAATAAAGCAAACGCTGTAAATTGTGATAAGCTGTGCGTTGCCGGTTAAAAGGTACGCATTTACCCCAATCGAAAAAGCCGAAAGTGAAACAGGGCCGATAAGGTCAAAGCCAACCATAAGTCCCATAACAATACCTGTTAGAATGATATTTGAATCAGAAAGTGCTTGCAACCATTCGCCGAGTGCAGCAGAAAGATTTGCAAAAGGAATTTCAATACCGTATTTTATAAGCATAAATGTACTTGCAGCACTCGCAACAGGTATTATGAGTACGAGAACGATAAGGTCAGTGCCGTCTATTATATCAATACCTTTGACTGTGTCGGGAACGAATTTAATCTTTTTGAGAAGCTTTTCAATGCCTCGTCCAATAGGTGCTTTGGCTTTTGTCCAATAAGCGTATAACAGCTTTATGAGAAGTGATAGCAAAACTGCCATTATAAGATATCCCATATAGCCTATTGCTGTGGCACTTTGATAATTTTGAGGAGTAGCGAAAAACATTTTGTACATTTCGGTCGCGTTCGCACTGCTCTCGGTGAAATGGCAGAAATAAACCGAAAGTGCAAGTGAGGGTGCTATACCGGGAAGCCCTGCAATAAGATAAGAAAGTATTACAGCTAATGCGACGAAAAAGAAGTCTGTTGCCCAGAAGAGAATAAACCAAAGGGTTGGCTCGTTTTCTGCACCCGTCCAGCCGAGAATGTGATATGTACCGAAAATGTTTTGCAAAAAGAAGAAAAAACCTGCACCTAAAGCGCCAAAAAGCTGAACTATAAAAATTATAGAAGTGGCTCGGTAAATTTTTTCTTTTGTGTCAAGATACAATTTTTTCATAAATCTCTCTCCTTTTATTGGTTATGGAATTATTATACATAATATTTTAGACAAAATCAATTACTTTGTTTAATATGTCGGTATGCTTCTTTTGTTTTTTTGCATTTTTTAAAAAATAAAGCTTGGAGAAATTTCTTATATCGTTGACAACCTTTCTATAAAATGATATCATAAAAAGGATAAAAATTCCCTTAAGGAGGATATTAAGAATATGAAAGCTTACAAATTTTGGTTTTGCACAGGTTCACAGGACCTTTACGGAGATGAATGTTTAAGAAATGTTGCTGAACATTCAAAAATTATTGTGTCTGAACTCAACAAGAGCGGCATTCTTCCGTTTGAGGTTATCTGGAAGCCAACACTTATCACAAATGAGCTTATCAGAAAAACATTTAACGAAGCAAATATCGATGAGGATTGTGCAGGTGTTATCACTTGGATGCACACATTCTCTCCTGCAAAGTCTTGGATAATCGGTCATCAGGAGTACAAAAAGCCTCTTCTTCATTTACATACACAGTTTAATGAGGAAATTCCGTACGATACAATTGATATGGACTTTATGAACGAAAATCAGTCTGCACACGGCGACAGAGAGTATGCTCACATTCTTTCAAGAATGGGTATTGAAAGAGAAACTGTTGTTGGCCATTGGTCAAACAAGGCTGTTATTGAAAAGATTGCAGCTTGGATGAGAACTGCAGTAGGTATCGCAGAAAGCTCACATCTTCGTGTTATGCGTGTGGCAGATAATATGAGAAACGTTGCTGTTACAGAGGGTGATAAGGTTGAAGCTCAACTCAAATTCGGTTGGGAAATCGACGCATATCCCGTAAACGAAATTGCTGAAAGCGTTGCTGCAGTTTCACAATCAGACATCAACGCACTTACAGATGAATACTATGCTAAATATAAAATTTTGCTTGAGGGCAGAGATGCAGCTGAATTTCGTCGCCACGTTGAAGTACAGGCCGGTATCGAAATCGGCTTCGAGCGTTTCCTCAAGGAAAAGAACTACGGCGCTATCGTAACTCACTTCGGTGATCTTGGTGCGCTTAAGCAGCTTCCGGGCCTTGCAATTCAAAGACTTATGGAAAAGGGCTACGGCTTCGGTGCAGAGGGCGACTGGAAGGTTGCAGGTATGGTAAGACTTATGAAGATTATGACCGAGGGTATGGAAGGTGCAAAGGGTACTTCTATGCTCGAAGACTACACATATAATCTCGTTCCGGGTAAAGAGGGCATTTTGCAAGCTCACATGCTCGAAATCTGCCCATCAATCGCAGACGGCGACATTTCAATCAAGTGTAAGCCACTTTCCATGGGCGACAGAGAAGATCCGGCAAGACTTGTTTTCACAAGTAAAGAGGGTAGCGGTATCGCTTGCTCACTTATCGATTTGGGTCATCGTTTCCGTCTTATCATCAACGAGGTTGATTGCATAAAGACAGAAAAGGATATGCCGTCTCTTCCGACAGCAACAAACTTCTGGGTACCACAGCCTGATTTCTACACAGGCGTTGAAGCATGGCTTATCGCAGGTGGCGCACACCACACAGCGTTCAGCTATGACCTCACAGCAAAGCAAATGTGCGATTGGGCAGCAGCTATGGGTATTGAAGCTGTTGTTATCGGCAAGAACACAAGTATTGCAGACTTCAAGCGTGAACTTAAGCTCAATGAAGTTTACTATTCAATGAGGTAATTTATGGAAATGAAAGACATAATTTTAAACGGCAAAACTGCTTTAGGTATTGAGTTTGGCTCAACAAGAGTTAAGGCGGTTTTGATAGATGAAAACGCACTTCCTATTGCAAGCGGCAGCTTTGACTGGGAAAACCGGTTTGAAAACGGCTACTGGACATATTCGCTCGAAAGTGTTCACGAAGCACTTCATACTTGCTTTGCAAGCTTAAAACAGAATGTTAAAGAAAAATACGGTTGCGATTTAACCACAACCGGCGCTATCGGTATTTCTGCTATGATGCACGGCTACCTTGCATTTGATAAGGACGGCAAGCTTTTAACACCGTTCAGAACCTGGAGAAACACAACGACAGGTGAGGCCGCTGAAGAGCTTTCAAAGGCACTTAATTTCAATATTCCACAAAGATGGACAGCATCTCACATCTACCAAGCAATTTTGAACGGCGAAGACCACGTTCCCGAGGTAGCTTATGTTACTACTCTTGCAGGTTATGTTCACTATATGCTCACGGGCGTTAACGCTGTTGGTATAGGTGAAGCATCAGGTATTTTCCCAATTGACAGCGACAAGAACGATTACAACGAAGAAATGGTTGAAATTTTTGATAAGATGACAGCAGAAAAGGGCTTTACAAAGAAGCTTCGTGATATCTTACCAAAGGTTCTTGTTGCGGGTGAAAATGCAGGTACACTCACAGAAAAGGGTGTAAAGCTTCTTGACGAAAGCGGTGAGTTTTCTGTAGGCGTTCCGTTTGCTCCGTGTGAGGGTGATGCCGGAACGGGTATGACAGCAACAAACAGCGTTAAGGAAAGAACAGGTAACATTTCTGCAGGTACATCTATTTTTGCTATGATAGTTCTTGAAAAGAGTCTTAATAACGTATACAGCGAAATTGATATGGTTACTACTCCTTCGGGTAAGCCTGTTGCAATGGTACACTGCAACAACTGTACAAGCGATATCAATGCGTGGGCAAGTATTTTCGGCGAGTTTGCAGCAGTTCTCGGCAAGGATATGTCAAGAGGACAGATTCTCGATATAATGTTTGAACAAGCTTCAAAGGGAGACAGTAACTGCGGAAAGCTTCTTTCCTACAACTTCTTCTCGGGTGAGCCCGTTGCAAAAATCGAAGATGGCAGACCTATGTTCCTTCGTACTGCACAAAGTGCATTCAATCTTCCTAATTTTATGCGTACACATCTTTATTCTGCTTTGGCAACACTTAAGATTGGCGTTGATTATCTTCTTTTGAACGAAAGGGTAAAAATTGATAAAATCTACGGACACGGTGGCTTCTATATCTACCCCGAGGTTGGTCAAAAGATAACAGCAGCTGCAATTAACACAAGCGTTTCCGTTATGAAAACTGCAGGCGAGGGTGGCCCGTACGGTATGGCTTTGCTTGCGCTTTACAGTGTTGCAGGTAAGGGCGAAGCACTTGAAGAATTTCTTGAAAAGAAAGTTTTTGCTGACGCAAAATGTGTAACCGTTACACCTGATGAGGAGGATGTAAAAGGCTTTGACGAATTCCTTGCTTGTTATAAGGCAGGTCTTGAAAGTCAAGCAAAAGCAGCTTCTTTTAAATAATTAAGTAAAAATAACCGAAGTTCACTTTTGGGGCTTCGGTTATTTTTTTTCTGTTGAAATATTTACACCTTTTTGCACATAACTTTTTTATTCGTTTTGTTGCAATTTTTCTTAATATGAGATATGATATAATAAAAGTATCATATCGCTTTAAATTTGGAAAAAAGGTGAGTTTGTATGAGTGTGTTCTTGTCTGCTTGTGATGATGTTTATTTAAGTGAGCTCAATATTGTCGGTACACACGACAGTGCAACTGCGTTTGTTAATATGGAAAATATGGCGAGATGCCAAAGCCTTACTATTAAACAGCAGTTAGATATCGGTGTTCGGATTTTTGATATCAGGCTTCACAAAAAAGGCAGGGAGTTTTATCTTGTACACTCTCTTGCAAACTGTTATTCGGATAGTGAAAAAAGAAACAAGCTTACCTTTGGTGAAGTGCTTTGCGATTTTATGGAATTCCTTGAGGAAAACCCCGAAGAAACGCTCATTGTGAGTGTAAAGCAGGATAGGGGCATAATGTCTCGTTTGTTTTTTCCTGCCTTTTATGACAAGTATATTAAGGGTAGCGAAGGCAAATGGTATTTAAAAAATGAAAACCCGACTCTTTCGCAGTGTCGAGGTAAGATGGTGCTTATGCGAAGGTGCAAAGTGTTTAAAAAGTACTTGAAGAGATTTCATGCAGGACTTGATTTTTCCTTTTGGCCTGACCAGGGCGGAAAGCGTAAGGTGAAGCCTGAGGTTGTAGTGCTGTCGGGCGACAAGCACCGTTCAAAAAACGCTTGGCTTACGGCGGTTGTTCAAGACAGATACTGCCTTGAAGCAGAAGAAAAATGGGAAAAATGTGCAAAACCTGCTCTTGACAGTGCATTTACCGATGAGAATAATATCTCGGTGCATTTTCTCAGCACAAGCATAAGAAAAGATAATCAGGGTCTTGATAAAACGGCAGAAATTGTAAACAGGTATTTTAAAGAGTATCCTTTGAAAAAAGGCTCGGGCTGGCTTCTGTTTGATTTTCCCGACGGTGAAATTGCAGAAAAAGTTATAACTTCTAATTTATAAGGAGAATTATTATGGCAAAGAAAGAAAAAAGATTTGTTGTGAAAGAAAGCGAAGGCAGTGAGTTTACTGTCTGCACTCAGATTATCGTTGATAAAAAGACGGGCGTAAATTATCTCTGGGTAAAATCCGGCTATTCAGGCGGTCTTACTCCGCTTCTTGACAGAGAAGGTAAGCCTGTTATCACAACAGTAACGGATATTGAAGAGTAAGGAGGGGAAATTATGAAATTAGCAGTTTTAGGCGGAGGTGGCGTTCGCTCGCCGTTTCTTGCAAAATCGATTGCTCTGGGGGCAAGCGAAACGGGTATCACCGAAACCGTGTTTATGGATATAGATGAAGAAAAGCTTTTTATATACGGAAAAATTGCAAAAAGAATTTCAGAAATGATAGACCCCGGCTTGAAGTTTAGCTTGACAACGGATGCAAAAGAAGCTTTAAAGGATGCCGATTTTGTTATTACAACCATTCGTGCCGAGGGTGATGAGGGCAGAGTGTTTGATGAAAGAACGGCAATCAATCTCGGCATTATCGGTCAGGAAACAACGGGCGCAGGTGGCTTTGCCATGGCACTTCGCAGTATACATACTTTAAAGGAATACTGCACTTTGGCAAAAGAGGTAGCTAAAAAAGACGCACCGATATTTAATTTCACAAACCCAAGCGGACTTGTAACGCAAGCACTCAGAACGATGGGCTTTCAAAATGTATACGGTGTTTGTGATGCACCGAGTGGCTTTATGCGTCAGCTTCGTGATATGCTTTGCGATAAAAGTCTTACCTGCAAATGCTTTGGTCTTAATCATCTTTCGTGGTTTTGCGATTTTAGAATTGACGGTAAGGATGTTTTAGACGACATATTAAATCACGAAGATTTATACAAAAAAACAGAGATGCGACTTTTTGATAAGTGTCTTGTGGAAGATGTTTCACACAAGCTTTTGCCTAACGAATATCTTTATTTTTACCATTATCGCAACAAGGTGCTCGACAGCCTTGTGCATTGCGATAAAACAAGAGGGGAAACAATTCTCGAAATAAATGAGCATATGATAAAGGAGCTTCGAGAGATTGATATAGATAGCGATTTTGAAAAGGCTTTCCATTGCTTTATGTACCACTACGCTATGCGTGAAAACAGCTATTTTTCAATTGAGTCGGGCAGTATGAGAGAAGAAAAATTCCCTGTACCTACTGCCGAGGAGTACATAAAACAGCCTGAAAACGGAAGCTATGCAGCCGTTGCACTTGAATTTATTAAGGCTGTTAATACGGGAAACAGCGTTGAAATGGTGCTTTCAATACCTAACGACGGAGCACTTGACTTCCTTGAGGACAGCGATGTTTGCGAGATAAGTTGTACGGTAGACAAGGACGGCGCACACCCTCATAAAATAGAGTATGTGCCACCAATGCAGAAAAACCTTATTCTCGCTGTTAAGCACTACGAGAATTTGACGGTTGAAGCAATTATGGCAAGGGATAAGAAAAAAGCAGTTGAAGCTTTGACAGTACATCCTTTGGTTTGCTCATATCCTCTTGCAGTACAGCTTGTCGATGCTTATACAAAGCAGTATGAAAAATACATCGGCAAGTGGAAGGATTGAGAGTATGAAATGTGTTTTAAACGAAACTGTAACACTTTTGCAAAAGGACGAAAAAACTAATGTTCCGCTTGAATTTGACTTGGAACACGATGCCGAATATTTGAAAATCAGCTACAGCTATTCGCCAAAAAGACTTGAGGACGAAGAGACCGCAAGAAGAAAGGTGCTGGAGTGCCTTTTAAGAGATGCACCCATAGACGACGAGGAATATTCGGTCGATACAGAAAAATACTTGCCGCTTTTAAATCTTGTAACTCTTTCGTTGGATGATGAAAACTCCTACAGAGGTGCAGCACACAGACAAGCAAATGTGCAAGAGCATATACTTTCAAAGGATATCGCATCCCCCGGCTTTATAAAGGGTGAAATTAAAAAAGGTATGTGGCAGATAGTTCTAAACGTACACGCTCTTGTTACAGAAAAGTGTGTTTGTGAAATTAAGGTTGAAGCAGGCGGTGGAAAGTATGGAGAATAAATATTGGTATGCCACAGAGCTTCATTGCCATACTGTTCACAGCGACGGCGATTTTACCGTGAGCGAGCTTATTGAAACGGCAAAGAAAAGACATTTAGACGGAATTTGTCTAACAGACCACAACACAATATCGGGTCATAGCGAAGCAAACGACAACGCTCTTGCAATACTAAAGGGTATTGAGTGGACAACGTACTTCGGACACATGAAGGTGCTTGATACAAATAAGTTTGTCGATTGGCGAGATGCCGTTCCCGACGGTATTGACGAAAAAATGAGACAGGTGAGACAGGCGGACGGGCTTGTGGGAATTGCGCATCCGTTTCAGCTCGGCACTCCGATTTGTACAGGTGGTCATTGGGACTATAATATAACGGACTATAATCTTGTGAATTACATTGAGGTTTGGTCGGAGGGTTGTCCGTATTTAAACAGTGCAAACAAAAGAGCTGTTGCACTATGGCGTGAGCTTCTCGACAAAGGCTATAGGATTACACCTACCTTCGGCAGAGATTGGCACAGAGGTACAAATAATGAATATCACGCTGCTTGCACGTATATTTTAAGCGAGGACAGCACGATAACGGACAAAACAATAAAAACAGCAATAATAAAGGGCAGAACGGTAGTGTCGGTGGGTCCCTTGTTCTGTTTTGAAACGCAGACGGGGCAAACACTCGGCGATACGTTAGATGAGGGCATACATACCTTCATTTTCACTGTTGACAACAAGCGAATGAGTGAAATGCAGTTGGATTATGAAGCGTTGCCCGAAAAAATAAAGCTAATCGGTAAGGGAGGAAAAGAGATTTTCTCAATTAGCGCCGATGAGCATATAAAGCAAGTCTTCCTTTCAAAGGGCGAGGCAGTAAGTGCCGAGCTTTGGGGAAGTATAGACGGAAAAAAAGATTGTCTTTTAGCCTTGACGGCGGCAATCTATATTGGTTAAAGGAGAAAAAATTATGAGCGAGACAACAAATCAAAAACGCTATGTCGGCGTTAAGGAAACTCTTATTTACGGTATTGCAAACGGTGGGCAGTGTATCGGTTACAATATGGTAAGAGCGCAATTAACATTCTTTTTGGTAACTGTTTTTGAAGTGCCTTCAGCCGCAGTAACCACTATGATTTTGATTATGGGCTTTTGGGATGCCTTCAATGACCCTATTATGGGTTCCATTGTTGACAAAACAAGAACACGCTACGGTAAATTAAGACCGTATCTCATATTTACACCTATACCTCTCGGTATAATAACGGTGCTGTTTTTCGGTGGCCCTGTTTTCCTCGGTGATGAAGCTTCAACAATCAGCAAAATCATATATATGAGCATTACATATTTCATCTGGGAATTTTTCTATACAATCGGCGATATCCCGTTCTGGGGACTTTCAGCGGCAATTTCACCAAACCCTCTTGACCGTTCACGAGTTATAAAGTCTGCAAGACTTGTTTCCGGTATTATAGGTGGTATTCCGGGAATTATCATTACCGTTTGTGTTGACCTTTCAAGAAACGGCATTATTCCGCTTTCACTTTCTCAGGTGTTCTTTTTGCTTGGTATTCTTGCAGGTACGTTAGGTATGTTATTGTTCTCGCTTTCGGGTATATGCACTAAAGAGAGAGTTGCTCAAAGCAACGACGAGCCTAAGCTTCTTGATTGTTTTAGATATCTTTTTAAAAACAGACCGCTTCTTTTGCTCACGCTTTCATCTCTTATCGGTACAATTGAGGGTATCGGCAGTACCTTTAATACATATTTCTATACCCTTTCACTCGGTATAAACTCTCTTTCGCTTCTTGCGGGTCTTCCGGGTACAATTATGGGCTGGGCAACCTATCCGCTTATGACCTTGCTTGAAAAGAGATGGTCTTCAAAGCAGATAGTTGTAAGAGTATCGTTTCTTCATGCACTTGTAACGGTTGTTGTATTCCTTTTAGGCTGTAATCATTATACAAACAAAAGCGTTATAGTTCCTCTTTTGATGCTTCAAGGCATATCGGGCAGCTTTAACGGTTCTATAAAGGCTGTTATTCCTACTAAGATGATTGGCGAAACGGTTGATTATATGGAATGGAAAACAGGTAAGCGAAACGAGGGTATGTCTTTCTCTATTCTTACATTTATAGGTAAGCTTACAGGCTCGCTTTCAACAGCTATTTCAACTGCAATTATTCCTCTTATCGGTCTTCAAGAGGTTGGTGAGGAAATGGTACTTGCAGAGGGCGGCCCTGTAAATACAAGACTTTGGATGTGGGCTCTTATAACCTGCGTTCCTACTGTTTTGGGTCTTTTGGCACTCATTCCGTATAAATTCTACGACCTTGAGGGCGAAAAGCTTCATACTATTCAAAGAGAGCTTGCGGAAAGCCGCTCAGAAGTTAAAACACTTCCCGGCGATTTAGGTTGAAAGGAGAGAGTGCAATGAAAAATACTTGTCCTAAGTGTAATAAGAAATTATCGGCTTTTTATATAAAGCAAAATTGCCCTGCGTGTGGCTGTGATTTGCTTTATTACGATATTGAAAACGAACTCGAAAAGGATGCAGCTCAGGCGGAAGCTGAATTTCAAAAGCTTGCAGAAATTATAGACAAATTTACTCCATCGTTTATCAAGAACAGAAAAAAGAAAAAAGAAAACAATGAAATTTAAAGACGGTAAATTTAAAATTTTAATCCTTGCAGATGTTCACACGAGCGATGTAATGCCCGTGTGGACACGCAAGTTTATAAAAAAAGCAATCGAAAATGAAGCGCCTGACCTTATTGTGCTTTTGGGTGATAACACAGCAGGTAATTTTAGGGGTGCAACAAGAGAAAAAACACATACGGCTGTGCAGAATGTGTTAGATGTTGTGGGTGATACTGCTTTTGCAGTGGTTTTCGGCAATCACGACCACGAGGGACTTCAAGAGGCTTCTGAATTGCAAGCTAAAAAAGAGCTTTTATCGCTTTATAAACAAAAGAAAAATTGCCTTGCAAAAACAAATGAGGACGTTTCGGGTGTCGGTAATTACCGAATAGGTATCAAAAACAGCGAGGATAAAGAAGTGTTCTGCTTATGGTTTATCGATTCGGGAACCTATGATGAAAACGGCAATGGATATGCCAAGGTGAAGCCAAGTCAGCTTAGGTACATTGAGTCTGAAAACGAAAGAACGGGTCGCCTTCCGTCAATGCTTTTTCAGCATATTATCGTGCCCGAAATTTACGATGCCGCAGACCACGCTTCTCTGCCGCGCAAAGGCTTTGTAAAGGGGCATTTAAAGTACAAAGGCTTTTATAAGCTTAAAAAGGAAAATGTACTTTTCGGCTCTTTAAAGGAGGGACCTTGTCCGCCGTGCAGCAGCAGTGAGCAGTTTGAAACGCTTCGTAAAATGAAAAACTTTGTGGCAATGTTTTTCGGCCACGACCATGTGAACGACTTTGATGTGCTTTATAAAGGTATAAGGCTTATTGCAACTCCGTCGCCGTCCTTTTTCACATACGGCAACAACAGAGGCGTAAGGACAGTAACGCTTTACGAAAACGACCTTTTGAACTTTGACACGAAAGTGATTTATTATAAAGACATAATGGACGAATATCCGAAGAATATCATAGTGAAAAAACACGGCATACAGCATTATGAGGATACTTTTACAGTAAAGCTGTTTGCAAAAGTTAAAAAAGGGTGAATAGAATGACAAACGATGAAATTACAGCTCTTCTGGTTTCTCTTGGGGACGAAAAATACAAGGAGTTTTCAGCCTCTTTGATACCTACTGTACCAAAGGAAAAAATAATCGGTGTAAGAATACCCGTTTTAAGAAAGACTGCACAAAGACTTTACAAGGAAAATGAGTATACCGAATTTCTCGAAAGCTTACCCCATACCTATTTTGAGGAAAACAATCTGCACGCCTTTTTAATAGAGCAAATAAAAGATTTTGACACTTGTGTTTTTCAAATTCAAAGGTTTTTGCCGTATATTGACAACTGGGCTACCTGCGATAGCTTAAGCCCTAAAGTGTTTAAAAAGGAAAAAGAAAGACTGCTTTTGTACATAAAGCAGTGGCTTTCAAGTGAGCATACTTATACCGTGCGTTTTGCAATAGGATGTCTTATGTGTTACTTTTTGGATGAAGATTTTGATGAAAAATATTTGCAAATGGTGGCAAGCGTTAAAAGCGAGGAATACTATGTAAATATGATGATAGCGTGGTTCTTTGCTACGGCACTTGCAAAAAAATATGAAAGTGCATTGACTTTCATTGAGGGGAAAACGCTTTCTGAATTCGTACACAAAAAGACAATTCAAAAGGCTGTTGAAAGTTATAGGATATCGAAAGAGCAAAAAGAATATCTTAAAACCTTGAGATAGTGTTTTCCAATAATTTGAAATTCTTTTTTAAGAAAAGGTATTGACTTATAACTTCGATATTGTTATACTATATCAGTAATTTAATATTCCTTATTAAGAGTAGCTAAGGGAACAGGCCCGTTGAAGCTCGGCAACCTGCATTATGCAAGGTGCTAAATCCTGCGGTTTGACCGAAAGATAAGGCTTTATTCGGACGGTCTGAAGACTGTCCTTTTTTCTTGGCAAAATTTAAGGGAAAGAAACTATGAATATAAAGGAGTATACAAAATGGCAAGACATCTTTTTACATCAGAGTCCGTAACAGAAGGACATCCCGACAAAATCTGCGACCAAATTTCAGACGCAGTTTTAGATGATATTTACGCACACGATCCGTACGCAAGAGTTGCTTGCGAAACAACAGTTACAACAGGACAGGTTCTTGTTATGGGCGAAATTTCTTCAACATACAAGCCCGATGTTGCAAAAATTGCAAGACAGGTAATCAACGAAATCGGTTACGACGACGGAGCTAAAGGCTTTGACGGCAACGCTTGTGCAGTACTCGTAGCTCTCGACGAGCAATCACCTGATATTGCTATGGGTGTTGATAAATCGCTTGAACTTAAAGACGGTGAAGACGATGCATACAATCTTCACGGTGCAGGCGACCAAGGTATGATGTTCGGCTTCGCTTGCGATGAAACAAAGGAGCTTATGCCGCTTCCTATTTCTTTGGCACACAAGCTTTCAAAGAAGCTCACCGAGGTTAGAAAGAACGGTACACTTTCTTA
>CAZNQI010000003.1:0-25733 GCA_964575375.1 uncultured Faecalibacterium sp. | reverse complement strand
CCAGGCTGAGTATATAGCTGAAATCAAGCTTCGTCATCTCAACAGAGAGTATATTCTCAAGCGTCTTAAGGATATTGAAAATCTTGAAGAAACTATCAAGGATATGACTGATATTCTTTCTTCAAAGAGCAGAGTGCGTAAAATTATCATCGCAGAGCTTAAGGATGTTATCAAAAAGTATTCTACGGACAGAAAGAGCGAAATTGTTTATCAAATTGAATCAAATGAAGAGGATATTGAAGAGATACCCGATTATCCTGTACACCTTTTCTTTACAAAGGACGGTTATTTCAAGAAGATAACACCACTTTCGCTTCGTATGGGTGGTGAGCATAAGCTTAAGGATAACGATGTTATAATCCAAAGCTTTGAATCCTCTAATGCAAAAGAGCTGTTGTTCTTCACAGATAAGCATCAGGTATATAAGGCAAAAGCTTCTGATTTTGCAGATTCAAAGGCGAGTGTACTCGGTGAGTATATACCCTCGAAGCTTGAGATGGATGAGGGCGAAAATGCAATTTATATGGTTGTTACAAGTGATTATAACGGCTATATGCTCTTCCTTTTCCAAAACGGCAAGATTGCAAAGGTAAACCTTTCTTCGTATGCAACAAAGACCAACAGAAAGAAGCTTATTAAGGCATACGGCAATAAAGCGCCGTTGGCTGCTGTTATGTACATTCCCGAGGATAAATTGCTTGTTGCCGAGACAACCGGTGGCAGATGCCTTTTGTTTGATACGGCTGCAGTTTTACCAAAGAGTATGAAGGATACACAGGGTGTAAGCCTTATAACGGTTAAGAAAAACCAAAAAATATCAACTCTTCGAGATTATCAAGAGGGTGAATTTGCAAAGCCGTCAAGATATAAAGCAAAGTCGTTGCCGTCAGCAGGTGCAGTTCTCAGCAACGAAGATGTTATGAAAAAGAACAATATGACCTTTGAGGGCTTTGATGAATAAGGAAAATTTTACCTTGAATTATTAAAATGTAAAAAGCAATAATATAATCAAGCGGTTAAAGTGTGTAGCGTTTGTGGCTTTTCCGCTTGGTTTGTGCGGAAAAGCTGTACAAGCCTAAAAAAACCGTCCTTTCAAAAGAGAGGACGGTTTCGTGCTTTTGGAGTTTTATTTATGCTTTTTGTGTTCTTCGGTTTGCTTCATACCGCTGAACTTTTCGCCCCAAGCGTTTGCCCAGCTTTCGCAGTAAACTGCAGAATAAGGAATATCGTTCTTTTTTCTATAGTTTGCAAAGCAGTTGCACCATATAACAGAGGGGAGTGCAATAACAATCCAGTAAAGAGGGCCGAGAAGAAGACACTGCCAGGTGTGGCCGTATTCGTGAATTCTTGTGTTATAAGTCCACTTTTTGTTCTTGTGATTGTCTTTTACAAAAATGAAAAGACCGAGTGAAAGACCACCTGCATTCCAAGGCATATAAACGATTTTAGAATAACCGAAGTGCTGCCAACGGTAGCCTTTAATTTTTGTGCAGATTGTGAATGCTATCCAACCAACAAGATTTACTGAAAGACCCCAAGTCCATTGAATGAGATAGAAAAGGAAGCTTTTAAGTGAATTTACAAAGCTTTGTTCTTTCTTTGCAGGCTCTTTTTGAGTGATATCAATATTTTCGTACATAGCGTTTTCTCCTTTATTCATCTTCTTTTCGGGCTTTTTTGCCCTCTTTTGAAGTTCTGATTTTCTTCATTTCTTCTTCAATGTCGATAAGAATTTGGTATTCACCGTCGGCATTGACTTCAAGAGACTGTGCGTTTGCACTGTCGTTATCCTTACCCAGCCATGTTGTTTCGTATTTCTGACCGGAAATTTTTTCCATAATTGCAATTTCTTCCGCGGAGAGATTTACTGAGCCATACTTGTGCTTGGTGGCAATTGCCGCACGGATAAGGGTATGCTCCTTCTTCGTCATCTTAAATGTGTGAAGAAGTATAAGTGAAATAAGGGTGAAGACAATAGGTGCAAAGGTGATACAGATTCTTACGCCTAAAAGTGCGCTGTCGGATTGTTGGAAATTAGGGTCTGCAGCAAGCTTTTCCTGAAGCTCATCACCTACAATAAGTCCGAATCCACCGAGAATGAACATAACAACCGAGCTCATAATGCCGGATATAGTCTTTTTAATAAAGGTGTTGAAGGTACCGATAACACCCTCACGTCTTCTGCCGGTGATAAGCTCGTCAACGTCGGAAATATCGGGAAGGATATTTGTTGCAACATAACCGAGACCTGACTTACCGAAAGGATAAAGAACTGCTGTAGCCATAAGAAGAATCTTCCAAATAACAGCACCTTCGGTTTCTGCTGTGGGATTCATAAACAGGCATACGGCAAAGCCTGCTATCATAAGCGGTGTTACTATAGCACCACACTTCTTCTTACCGAATTTGATTGTAAGGGCATAGTTGAGAGGGAACGACGCCGCTTCAAATACACCTGCGATGGTGGTGAAAAGTGTGTACCATGAAGGAAGCTTTGCAACATACTCAATGTAATAAATAAGTGTTGTTGTGTAGAAATAAGTTGCAATGTTGTAACAAAGGCTCATAAAGAAGTATTCTCTGAATGCTTTGTTTTTCACAACGTATGCATATTCGTTGATAAGATGGCTGAAACTGAATTTTTCGGTTTGAAGGTCAAGAGAGGGCTTTTCTCTTGTTCGTTTAAAGGTGTTGTAAAGGCATATTCCGTAAACCACGGCAAGAACAACACCGGATATAAGCATTGGCTTTTGTGCGCCCGCCTGAGGTGTGTTGAAGCCGAAAGAGCCGAGAATTGCGGAAACGAGGAAGAAAGAGGGGAACATACCGAATGAATTGAATATGTAACCTACCGAGTTGTACTGAATACGCAAATCGTAGTCCGGCGCAAGCTCCGGAAGCATAGCTACATGAGGTATGTCTATAATTGTGTATGCTGTTTTATAAAGCATATAAGAAAATGTGAAATAAATGAATGTCTTTACAGGCTCTGCTCTGCCGTCGAAACCGTAGCCGTTCCACATCATAACAAAGGAAAGGCACAAAAGGGGCATACCCCAGAGAATGTATCGTCTGTGTTTACCGTATTTTGAACGTGTTCTGTCGGTAATAACACCCATAATAGGGTCTGTGATTGCGTCCCACACAACTGCGATAGTGGTTACGAGACCTGCCCATTGGAGCGGAAGATTTACAACGTCGGTGAGGAATTTCATATAGTAAAGACTAACGACATAACCTGCACCTGATGTGGTGATGTTTGCACTGCTGTAGTTCATCATAGGAACAACAGTTGTTTTGAAATCGCCCTTAACACCGATAGCCTTCAGTATTCGCTGTCCGAGTGTTAAAGAGCTTTTGCTTTGAGTTTTGGTACTCATTTTATATCCTCCTATAATGTTTTATACGTTAACTTTAACATTTTACTATGATAAAGTCAAGGTTTATTCAGTTTTTGTAATGCTTTACAAGTCTTTCGTATTCCTCTTCACTAATCTCCACTATCCCACCGTGCTTAAAGCCGTACGGAAAAGAAAAGCTTTCCTTGCTCATTGTGAAGTTGCTGTCTCCCGGCTTTGACGATACAAAGGGTACGTATCCCATTTTAGACTTTTCACAGCCGAAGAAGTCCAGCATAAGACACCATCTGCCGTCGGGCAAAACCAAGGTTGTCGGTGCTTCGTACGAGCCCGGTTTTTCAAGTGTTGCCATATAATCCTCAAAAGCCTTATCGTGTTCGTAGGGCCCGTAAAGGTTAGTGCTTGTAGCGTGCATATTCATTGCAGGACCATGTGCGTTTTTATAGAACATATGATATATACCGTCGATTTTACGAATATGTGTGTCGAGAATTTCATTATCCTTTGTGAAAAACAGCTTAGGCTCGGAAAATGTTTCAAAGTCCTTTGTTGTACTGCAATAAATCGACATGTGGGAATAGTTATCTTCTTTTACGGTTGAGCCCCAATGAATGAGATATTCCTGTGTCTCTTTTTCAAAATATATCTCGGGTGCCCACATACAGCCAAAATCATCTCTGCCGAAGTGTTGCAGCTTTTCTTCGCTGAAGCTAATAAGATCCTTTGTTTTGTATATGCGAAGACATTTGCTGCCCGTGCTGTTGACTTTTTTCCAATCAACATTGCCGTTTTCGTCCATTCTGTATGCTATTGAGAGGTCTGTTGTTAAAATAATAAAGCCGCCTGTGTGAAGTCTTGCAATTTCAATATCACGGCAACCTTTTTCACCTTTTTCTGCTGTAAGTACGGGTTCACCACTGTTCAGCATTTGCCAATTAAAGCCGTCGAGACTGACAGAAAAATATATCTGCTCACCGTCGGGTGTTATTTTTTCTTTGAAGTGTGTAAATAAGTAGGGCATAATATCTCTCCTTTTGCCATTTTTTAAAATTATAGCATTACAAGACTTAAAATACAACACAAAAAATTAATTAGTGGTTGAAAAAAAGCTTTAGTTGTAGTAAAATAATAAAGATAAATTTTTTTGAGGTGATAGTATGCTCGAGTACACAGAATTTGATAAAAACGGCGAAAGATTGCTTTGCGAGATGGGCAAAAAGCAACCTGAAATGTTTATGACAATAAAGGTAAAAAGATTTACCGAGAACGAAACCATAACAGTATTTGACGATACTTGCGAAACGGCGTTTCTTCTTTTAAAGGGTGAAGCTGAAATCAATTGGCAGGGTAATACCGAAAGCGTGAAAAGAAGCGGACCTTTTGAAAAGAAGCCGTATTGTCTTCATGTACCGAGAAATGTTGAAGTCAGCATAACAGCAAAGCAGGATACTGAAATTCTTATTCAGCAGACTGATAACGACAGAGATTTTGCACCTGTTTTTTATAAGCCTGAGGATATTCTTTATCAAGAATTCGGTAAAGGTCAATGGGGTGGTACGGGCCACAGAATTTGCTCAACCGTATTCGATTATGATAACGCACCGTATTCAAATATGGTACTCGGTGAAGTGTTTAATCAGCCGGGTAAATGGTCAAGCTATCCTCCGCATCATCATCCGCAGCCGGAGGTTTACTACTATCAATTTGATAAGCCACAGGGCTTTGGTGCTTGCTTTGTGGGTGATAATGTTTATAAGAGTGTACACGGTTCGGCGAGCTTTATTACCGACGGTAACGACCACCATCAGGTTGTGGCACCGGGCTATGAAATGTGCTATGTATGGATGATAAGACACATCGACGGCGACCCTTGGTACAAGACAACTCGTTTCTACGCCGAGGAACACGAATGGCTTACAAAGGCAGATTGATTTATGCAGACAGTTGATGAAGCTTTAGATAAGCTGCAAAAATCAAAATTCAGAAGCAGTTTTCATCTTTCAAAAAAGGATAAGGCATATATAAACGAAAAAGGCATGGAGACAATAAGACTCCATGCCGAAGATTTTGTGAAAAAGCGTCTGGCTCCTGCCATTATCGAAAACGACGGTAAGCAGACACCGATGAGAGGACACCCTGTTTTTGTAGCTCAACACGCAACTGCTTGCTGCTGCAGAGGCTGCCTTTATAAATGGTATAAAGTTAAACCGGGAAAAGAATTAAATGAGGTACAGCAACAAAAAATAGTAAATTTGTTGATGAAATGGATAGAAAACGAAATGAGCGAAGATTAATCGTTTTCAGCAAGGTACGTTTTGACAAAGTTGTAAGCTTTTTGGAACCAAGCAGAAAAATCTTCGGGTGATTTTGAAAGCCATTCGTCAATTTGCTTTGTGGTGAGCCATTTGATTTCTTCAATTTCAGCTTCTACTGCCTTAATAAGGGGCAACTTTTCCTGTGGGATAACATAAAGAAAAACATTGTCGATTTCGTGCTCTGCATTGTTGCCGAAATCGGCGTAATATTTGAATTTTCCAAGACATCTGATAAAATCCTTATCAGGTGTCTTTTCGTTTTGTGTAAGCTTTGTATGTAAGGTAAGTTCTTCTCTTATGCATCTCGAAAGTGCATCTTCCATCGTTTCGCCTTTTCTTTGGTGAGAACAGCAGCTGTTGCTCCATACTCCGCCCGAGTGATATTTGCCTTTTGCTCGGTGTTGGATGAGCAATGTGTTGTCCTTTTCGTTATATATAAAAATTGAAAAGGCTCTGTGCAAAATGCTTTTTTCGTGGCAATAAAGCTTTTCTTCGTAGCCGATAACTTCGTCATTTTCGTTAACAAGTGTTATTAGTTCTTTCATTTTAATTCTCCGTTATAAAAGTAGTAAAGTGTGAAGTAGTAGAGTAGTAAAGGGATGCGAATGGCAAACAGATACTATATACTCCGAGCGGGTAAAAACATTTAGTTGGGAAAACAAAGCTTTCAAAACTTTTTGCGCCGTGTTTGGATGCAGAAAATGTTTTCTTTACCCCGAAGGTGTATCGTTATACTCCGAGCGGGTAAAAAACATTTAGTTTTAAAAACAAAGTTTTTAAAAGGATCTGCACCAAACAAATAAAAAAATAAGAACCACAGTTATTACCGTGATTCCTATATACTGTGTCGGCATCGCCTTATCTTCCCGGGCCGCTTCCAGCCAAGTATTGTCAGCACTGATGAGCTTAACTACCGTGTTCGGGATGGGAACGGGTGGACCCTCATCGCTAAAAACACCGACTATCGATGCGCTTTTAACGCACTCGTGTGTTTCAGTGATGCTATTATATACTAAGGCAAATGGTTTGTCAATACCTTTTTTGAATTTTTTTAGAAAAATTTCAGATTTTTTTCCGGAGCCCCAAAATTCTTATAATTTATGCAATTTACATAACCGAGTTGGTAAAAAAATGCCGAAATAAGAGAATGCTTTGTGATTTTGGTTAAATATTGCGATTGTATTATAGAGTAAGAGGTGAAAAAATCAAAAAAGTTTTAACACAATAACTACACATTGAAAGAGTAGTATTTGAAAAGATAAAAAGTTAAAGATCGATTAAAAGCTCAACAGGGCAATGGTCGGAACCGAGAATTTCACTGTGAATAAGAGAATCTTTGATTTTATCCTTGAGAGAATTTGACGTTACAAAATAGTCGATTCTCCAACCGACATTCTTTTCTCTTGCTTTGAAACGGTAGCTCCACCAGGAGTAGGCGTTTTCCCTGTCGGGGTAAAGATAACGGAAGCTGTCGCAAAAGCCGCTTTCCAAAAGATAGGAAAACTTTTCTCTTTCCTCGTCGGAAAAGCCGGGGTTGCCACGGTTGGTTTTCGGGTTTTTAAGATCTATTTCATTATGCGCTACGTTGAGGTCGCCGCAATAGACAACTCCTTTTGTTTTGGAAAGTGAAACGAGGTATTCTCTTAAATCGTCTTCCCATTGCATACGGTATTCGATTCTTCTTAAACCGTCTTGTGCATTTGGAGTATAGCAGCAAACAAAATAAAAATTTTCAAACTCCAATGTTATTAGTCTGCCCTCGGTGTCGTGCTCTTGTTTATCCATTCCCAAAAAGACGGATATCGGCTCCTGCTTTGTGAAAACAGCAGTTCCCGAATAGCCTTTCTTTTCTGCGTAGTTCCAATATTGAAAGTAGCCGGGGAGGTCGAGGTCTATTTGACCGCTTTGAAGCTTTGTTTCCTGCAAACAAAAGATATCGGCATCCAAGGCATTAAAGATATCAAGAAAGCCTTTCGTAACGCAAGCTCTGATGCCGTTTACATTCCACGAAATAAATTTTTTCATTTCTAAAAATCTCCTGTAGTTTTAATTATGTATAATCTTAACACAAATTGTAAATTTTTACAATACAATACTTTTATTTGGTTGACAGTAGACTTTTTTTATCATATAATGTAAGATGACTATGATAGGGTATTGTACCCTATTGTAATATATAAATACAAATATTAAATAAATTGTTTGCTAAAATAATTCTTAAGAAGGATGGTAATATGACTATGAAGAAGAGGATATTAGCCTTTGCACTTTGTGCACTCACAATTTTTTCTGCAGTACCCGTAACACCTATGGGTTCGCTTTATGCTATTGAGGCGAGTGCGGCGGATATTACCGAGCTTGAAAAGGTGTACGCATTGGTGCCGGACAAGGCGAATTGGGGCAACTATGTGGACACAACAGAGCTTGGGTATTGTTGTGATTACGTAGAAGCTATACTTGCAACTCCGGATACATTTTCACAGGAGAAAATAGACGAATATACACAAAAGTTAAGAACAGCTATAGATAATCTCAAGTTACATACAACGGGTATAGCTCTTAATAAAAGCGAGATAACTGACGCACTTGTCGGTAAAACCTATACTCTTAAAGCCACACTCACACCATCCGATGCGGGCGACGAAATAGTGTGGACATCGAGCAATTCATCTGTAGTAAGTGTTGAAAAGAACGGCGACGGTGAAGCTCTTCTCACAATAAAGGCTTACTCTGCCAATGCGGTAGTTGTAACAGCATCTTCATACAATTATTCTGCTTCTTGCACTGTTAATACAGCAAACCCTGTAGGCAGTGTATCCGTTTCAAAATCTGAAATTTCTCTTTTTGAGAGTGAAAGCGTTACATTGAAGGCTACAGCAAACGGAAAAGATTCCGGTGCTGCTGCCACGGGTACACTTTTTTACACATGGCATTCAAGCAACGAAAATGTTGCCACGGTTTCTGACTCCGGTGCGGTTACTGCTGTCAGCCAAGGCAGCTGTGCGGTAACGGTTACTGTTAAGGACTCTTTCGGCTATGAAGCACAAGCATCGTGTACTGTTACGGTTAAAGAAACGATACGTATCACTTCTTTAACACTCAATGCTACACTCACTTCAAGTTCAATATATCTTAACGTTAACGAAACACAGACAATTAGTGTTGGTATTTATCCTACAAACGCAAGCATAAAAACTCTTACATGGAAATCAAGCGATACCTCTGTTGCAACAGTTTCGGGAGCAAGTGTTTCTTCTTCCACTGCGTCCGTAAAAATAACTGCTTTGGCAACAGGTAAGACAAAAATCACATACAGCGCAACTGACGGCAGTGGCTTAAGCGGTTATTTCTATGTACAGGTAAGACCTTTGATAACCTCTCTTTCTTTAAGCGATAGCTTTAAGGTTATTTCTCCCACATCTTCAGGCGAAGCAATAACCGCAACAATTACACCGGAAGATGCCGGCAACCAAGCACTTTTATGGACAAGCAGTGATTCTTCTGTTTGTACCGTCAGTGCAACGGGTGAGCTTTATCCTAAAAGCTCGGGCGTTTGCACAATTACCGCTAAAACAAATGACGGCACTGAAATTTCAAAGAGCTGTACAGTAAGAGTTGTTGAAAAGACAAGCAGTGTTAAGCTTAACAAATCAAGCCTATCTCTTAATACAGGCGATAAATCTACTTTAAAAGCAACTGTAACAGCAAGCGACGGCACTACTTATAATGATGTTAAATGGAAGAGCGGTAACACCTCTGTTGCTACGGTTTCAGATTCGGGTGTTGTTACGGCAGTCGGCCCCGGCTCTGTTGTTATAACGGCAACGGCATACGATGATTCTGTAAAAAGAGCAGTTTGTGTTGTAACGGTAGAACAGCCTGTAACCGGTGTTTCTCTTCCGTCAACGGCAAATGTTGCTTTGGACGGCAGTAAAACCTTAACTGCAACTATCACTCCGTCTAATGCAACAAACCAAAATGTAACTTGGAAATCAAGCAATACATCTGTTGCAACTGTATCTGAAAGCGGTAAGGTTTCAGGTAAAAAGACAGGTACGGCGATAATTACTTGCACAACAGAGGATGGTGCGTATACAGCAAAATGTACTGTAACGGTTGTTATTGTACCTACAAGCATCGCGCTTAACAAAACCTCTGCGACATTAAATTCGGGTGATACGCTTACTTTGTCGGTTACATTTACACCTTCTAACGCTTCTATTAAAACCGTTAAGTGGACTTCAAGCGATACATCTGTCGCAACGGTTTCTTCCTCCGGTAAGGTTACAGCGAAAGCGGGCGGTACCTGTACCATTACAGCAAAGTCAACCAGCGGTTCAAAAACAGCAACCTGCAAAATCACCGTTAAGCAGGAAGTATCAGACGTTTCCTTGGACACGAGTGCATTTTCAATATATACAACAGGTACAAAAACCTTAAAGGCTACAGTTGTTCCGTCAACTGCCTCTAACCAATCGGTAACATGGACATCGAGCAATACAAATGTTGCAACGGTTTCCTCTGCAGGTAAGGTAACGGGTATCAATCCCGGTACTTGTACAATAACTGTAACAACAAAAGACGGTGGATATAAATCAACCTGTACGGTAACGGTATATAAAAAAGTAAGTGTAACAAGTCTTACGTTGGACTCTTCAAAGCTTACTATGAATAAAGGCGATTCTACAACAATTCTTGCAACGATTACACCGGCTAACGCAAGTGAAAAGACGATAACCTGGTCTTCGACTGATACAACTGTTGCAACAGTTTCTTCAAAGGGTGTTGTTACAGCAAAGGCAACAGGTACAACCGTTATCACAGCGCTTACAAAGGACGGAAACTTCCTGCAGCAATGTAAGGTTACCGTTGAGCAAGCTGTAACAAGCGTTAAGCTCAGTGCTACAGAGGTAAAGCTTTCCGTTGGCAAAACAAAGACCCTTAAAGCAACTGTTTCACCGAGCGATGCTACCAACAAAAAGGTTACGTGGAGTTCATCTAACGAAAAGGTGGCAACTGTATCCTCTTCCGGTGTTGTAACAGCAAAGGCAAAGGGTACAGCCACAATAACTGCAAAGACAAAAGACGGCGGATATGTTGCTGTATGTACAATTGAAACATATATCGGTGTTACAGGTGTTACCATAAATTCCGATTCTGTGAAGCTTCCGAAAGGCGAAACTACGGTACTCACCGCAACTGTTAAGCCTTCAAACGCAGAAAACAAGGGCATCACTTGGACTTCCTCCGACACAAAAATTGCAACCGTTAGTGCAAGCGGTAAGGTTACAGGTAAGAAAACGGGTACGGTTACCATAACTGCAACAACAAGCGACGGAGCGAAGACGGATACTTGTACACTTGAGGTTGTTCAGCTTGTTACAAAGGTATCACTCAATGTAACAAAGCTTTCTTTGGAAACGGGAAAGAGCAAGACGATAACAGCTTCAGTTTCACCGTCAACAGCATCTGATAAAACAGTTAAATTTTCATCTTCAAACAAGAAGGTTGCAACGATATCCTCGAAGGGTGTTTTAAAGGCTGTAGGCCCGGGTACTGCAACGATTACCGTTAAGTCAACCGACGGAAATGCAAAGGCAACATTTGTTGTTACGGTAACACAGCCCGTTGAGAGTATTTCGGTTACACCGAAGAAATCAAACGTTAAAATCGGTGCAATGCTTGCTTTAACTGCGAACTTTAAGCCTGAAAACGCAACTAACCAAAGAGTAACATGGCAATCAAGCGATACTTCAATTGCAACGGTTGACTCAAACGGTGTTGTTAAAGGCATCAAAAAGGGTAAGGTAACAATTACCTGCACCAGCACAAGCGGAGGCCATAAGGCAACTGCAACTATTACAGTTATAAAGGGAGTTAAATCTGTTTCTCTTAACAAGACTTCATTGAAGCTCAATGTCGGCAGAACATCCACTCTCGCAGCAACAATTAAACCGACAAGTGCATCAATAAAAACAGTTACGTGGTCGTCAAGCAATAAGGATGTTGCAACAGTAGACAGCAACGGCAAGATTACGGCAAAGGCTCCGGGTTATGCAAAAATTACCGTTAAGACGAAAGACGGTGGCTTTAAAGCGTACTGCGAAGTGCTTGTAATTCAGCCGGTAACAGGTGTTAAATTAAATAAGTCCTCTGCTACAATGGAAAAAGAAAGTAAGCTCACGCTTAAAGCAACGGTTAAGCCGTCCAATGCGAGCGATATTTCCGTTAAGTGGTCATCTTCAGATAAGAGTGTTGCAAAGGTATCCTCAGCAGGTGTTGTAACGGCTGTTGATTCGGGTACGGCAATAATAACAGCAAAAACAAACGATGGTAGCTATAAGGCAACTTGTAAGATAACGGTTATCAGAAGCGTTTCGGGTGTAAAGCTTAATGTAACGAGCAAGAAGCTTTATCTTGGTTCAACATATACTCTTAAAGCCACGGTATCTCCGAGCGATGCAGATAATAAGAAGGTTACCTGGTCATCAAGCGATACTTCAATTGCAAAGGTTTCTTCAAACGGTACAGTAACTCCGGTAAAGCCCGGTACAGCAACCATAACGGTTAAAACAAAGGACGGCTCCTTTAAAGCAAAATGTACTGTTACAATATTAAGAGCAGTTACAAGCATTAAGCTTAATAAATCTGCGGTTTCTGTAAATGTTGGAGACAGCTATACACTTAAAGCAACGCTTTCACCATCAAATGCAACGAATAAAACAGTAACATGGACTTCAAGCAATAAAGCGGTTGCAACTGTTTCCTCAAGCGGTGTTGTAAAGGCTGTTAAGCGTGGTACTGCAACGATAACGGCAAAAACCGAAAACGGTCTTACGAAGACTTGTAAAATAACTGTTTTACAGCCTGTAACGGGAGTAAATCTCAATAAATCCGAGCTTACGGTTTATGCAGGCGATAAGACAACACTTGTAGCAACAATACTTCCATCTAACGCAAATACAACCGATGTTACATGGTCGGTTTCAAGCAGTTCAATTCTTTCGGTTACTTCAAAGGGTGTTGTAACTGCACTTAAGGCGGGTAAAGCAACTGTAACCGTTAAAACAAAAGACGGTGGATATACGGCTAAATGTACATTCAATGTTCTTCAACACGTTGAAAAAATTGAACTCGACAAACAAGAGGTAATAATAAAAGACGGCGACACAGCAAAGCTTACCGCAACAATAAGTCCTGCAAATGCAACGGATAAGACATTTAAGTTCACAAGCTCCGACGAGAGTGTTGTAACAGTGGACGCAGATGGTAATCTCACAAGTGTGGGTATCGGTGAAGCCACAATCAAGGTTACATCAAACGAAAACAACAAGAGTGCAAGCAGCACGGTTAAGGTTGTTGAAAGAGCAACGGGTGTTGAGCTTAATGAAAGCACAAGAACAATTTTCGTTGGTGAAAGCTTTGTTCTGACAGCTAATGTTCTTCCTGAAAGTGCATATTACAGAACCGTTACATGGCAATCAAGCGATGAGAGCGTTGCAACTGTTGATGAAAAAGGTGTTGTAACAGCTGTTAAGTCCGGCACTTGCGATATTACATCCACAACTGACGACGGCTCATTCACAGCATCTTGTAGTGTTACGGCTCTTCAAAAGGCACTCGGTATCGAAATCAGTGAAACGAAAAAAACTGTTCTTGTGGGCGAAAGCTTTACTCTTTCTGCAAATGTTTGTCCGGATGACTGCTATAACAAGAACTTTACTTGGTCTATAGACAGCGAAGAATTTGCAAAAATTGACGAAAACGGTGTTGTAACAACCTTCGCCCCCGGTACGGCAGTTATTACTGCAACAAGCGAGGATGGTTCATTCACAGCTTCTTGTACACTCACAATTCATCAAAGCGTTACAGACTTAACTCTCGACACGGATAGCGTTAAGCTTTACAAGGGTGAAACACAGCGAATAGTCGCTACCGTTCTTCCCGAAAATGCAAGCGATAAGACTCTCATTTGGCAAAGCACCGACGAAAACGTTGCGACGGTTGACAGCACAGGTCTTATAACTGCCGTTGGTAAAGGCACTGCAATTATTACGGCAACCTCAAAGGATAACAGTAATGTTGTAAGATCCTGTATGGTTGAATGTGCCCTTAAGGTGGAAAGCATCGTAACAGAAAAGGAAGAATACTATGTAGTTGAGGGTGGCAGTGCAAACATCGGTGCATACGCATATCCTACCAATGCAGAGGATACTTCAATTACATACGCTTCAAACGATGACGCTATAGCAAGGGTTGACGAAAACGGCAACATTACTGCTGTATCAAAGGGTGAAGCTATAATTACTATAGCATCTGTGGCACAAAAGGATATCACAAAGCAAGTTAAGATTATTGTAACAAGAGCTGTTACGGGTGTTGAAATTTCAAATACTGAATTAACCCTTTCTAAAAATGAAACGGCAACTCTTTCGGCAACGGTTAAGCCTAACAGCGCAGATTTTAAAGATGTTGTCTGGACAAGCTCCAACGAAAAAATTGCAACAGTTAAAGACGGTGTTGTAACTGCAATAGCAGGTGGCGAAGCAACAATAACAGTAACAACCGTTGACGGTTCGTTCACTGCAGAATGTAAGCTTACGGTTATCGAGCTTCCCGAAAGTGTAGTGTTTTCCGATGTTAAATATATTGTTGGTGTAGGCAAGACAAATACTCTTAAAGTAACGGTTCTTCCCGAAACAGCAAACGATAAATCCGTAACATTTGAAAGCGATAATACCGATGTCGTAACAGTTGATGAAAACGGTGTTATCACAGGTATTAAGAAGGGTACTGCAAACATAACGGTTAAAACCGTTTCGGGCAATGCATATAATGTTGCAACAGTAGAATGTGTACAGCTTCCTGAAAGGATAACACTTCAAAATGAAAAGGAATATCTCTTTGTAGGTGATAGCACAGCTTTAATTTCAGAAGTTTTACCGGAAGACACAAACGATAAGACACTCGAGTGGATAAGCTCCGACGAGACTGTGGCTACGGTAGATGAAAACGGTGTTATAACTGCGATTTCAGCAGGTACAGCCGAAATTACCGCAAAGAGCACTCACTGTGATGTGCTTTGCAAAATCAATGTTGAGGTTCGTCAGCAGGCAACAAGCATTACTTTGAATGCAAGTGAAAAGATATTAAACAAAAAAGATACCTTTACTCTCGAAGCGATTGTTGGTCCCGAAAATACTTACGATAAGACAGTTGCATGGCTTTCAAGCGATGAAAACGTTGTAAGTGTTGAAAACGGTGTAGTAACAGCAAACGGCGTAGGTACTGCTATAGTAACTGCAGCCTCTTCAAACGAAGATGTTAAGGCAGAGTGTAGGTTTACGGTTATAAGATTTGTTGACGAAATTACCTTAGACCAAAATGAGCTTACATTGCAAAAGGGTGCCGAATATCAGCTTGCAGTATCTATACTTCCTGAAGATGCAACAGAAAATAAGCTTACATGGACTTCGAGCGACGAGAGTGTTGCAACAGTTGATGAAAACGGTAAGATAACCGCTGTAAAGGGTGGCTATGCCACAATCAAAGCCGAAACCACTACAGAGGGTGTGTTCGCTGTATGTAAGGTTACTGTTGATGTAAGAAGTGAAAAGGTTGAGCTTTCACATAAAGTACATTCACTTTACTGCGGAGAGACGGTTACTCTTTCAGCTACGGTTACACCTGAGGATACAACGGATAAGAGTATAATTTGGCTTTCAAGCGACGAGAGTGTTGCAACAGTACAAGGCGGTGTTGTAACAGCAGTTGATGTAGGTACTGCAGTGATAAAAGCACAAATGGCAGATGGTGATGCTTTTGCAGCTTGTGAAATAACTGTTCTCAAGCACGTTGAAAGTATCTCGTTCGCATCAAACGAGCAAACAGCTTATATCGGCAGAACAGTTACATTAAAGCCTGTCGTGCTTCCCGAAAACGCAACAAATAAAAATCTCATTTGGCTTTCAAGCGACGAAAGAGTTGCAACTGTACAAAACGGTGTTGTAAAAGCTCTTTCCGAGGGTACGACAATCATAACAGCTGAAAGCGAAGACGGCGGTTATAAGGATTTTGTAATAGTTTCCGTAAAGCAAGGTATAGATAAAGTTACTCTTAATGTATACGAAAAAATGATTAACAAAAACGAGAGCTTCACTCTTACAGCTACTGTGTCTCCCGAAAACGCCGACGATAAAACCGTACTTTGGTACTCAAGCGACGAAAGCGTTGCTTTAGTTCAAAACGGTGTTGTTACGGCAACGGATAAAGCAGGTACAGCTGTAATCAGAGCTACATCAATCGACAGCAGCGACATTTATGCTGAGTGCACAGTAACCGTTAAGCAGGAGGTAACAGAAATCACACTTTCAAAACCTGAAAACGGTTTAAGGGTTGGTGAAAAGCTTAAGCTCACAGCCACAATTCTTCCTGAAAATGCAAATATTAAGGATTTAAAGTGGTCATCATCAAATGAAGAGGTTGCTGTAGTATCCGAAAACGGCGAGATTACAGCCTTGAAGCCGGGTACAGCGGAAATTGTTGCCCTTAATGAAGACAGTGGCATAAGTGCAAAGTGTGAGGTTAAGGTTTATCTTGAAATTGAAAGCATGGAAATAGAGACATTTACAATTGATTGCGAAACAAGCAAATCGGTAGTAATAAGTATTTCGCCCGTTGATCACGATGAAGGCTTTATATTCAAATCATCTGACGAAAGCCTTTTCACTGTTGATGAATACGGAGTTGTAACAGCAAAGGATAAGCCGGGTAAAGCAATCTTGACAGTTACATCTACAATTTCCGGGACAGAAAAGAGCATAGAAGTTGAAGTTATCAAGAGGGTTGAAAGCATTACAATAGACACTGTTGTTCCCGAAAACGATATTCTTGTTGGCGACAGCTTACAGCTCGAATATACAATAGCTCCGAGCAATGCTACTAACGCGAACGTTGTTTTCTCAACTTCCGACGTTGCTGTTGCAAATGTTTCCGACACAGGCTATGTAACATTCACCGGTGCAGGTGAGGTTACAATAACGGTAACAACTCTTGATAAGAGCCTTGAAGCAGAAATAACATTTACGGTTATTTCAAATGAATAAACAAATTTCCCGTAATACGAAAGTGTTACGGGAATTTTGTTTAAAAAAGTTGTGTTACTTTTTTCGAATTTTGTAACTATATAAATGTAAGAAAGACTAGGATATTTGTCGAAAGGGGTAAATGGTATGGGTTTAATTGATTTTCTTAATAAATTGCCGACGATTAACGAGATAAAGGGCAATTTTGGAGAACAGCTTACAAAGTATTATTCCAAAGTAATGCTCGATGCACTTATTTTACACGATATTTTAATTGAAGGTGCAGAAGGGTATACTTCGCAGATTGATTTAATAATAGTGGGCGTAAAAGGCTTATATGTTGTTGAAGTTAAAAACTATGAGAATGCTCGTATATACGGTGATGGAAAGAAAAGTAAGTGGTATTATTACAGGGGTGGCAAAAAATATGAAATTTACAGCCCTATTAAACAAAACAAAAAACACATTGAATACCTTAAAAACTTTTTGAGCGACTTTGGTGATGTGCCGTGTTTTTCTGTTATCACTATGTTGTGTGATGACTTTAAATTGACTAATATCAACGATAATATGGATAGCCGTGAAACTGTTGTGTGCAGTTCTTTAACTGCTATGAACAAAGGCATACAGCTTATTGCAAAGGATAAGCCGATTGTTTTTGACGAGGAAAAGAAAAAGCAGATATATGATTTTATACTGAACAATCAATTGTCGGGCAAATTGGTGCGAAAGGAACATAAAGAAAACGTTAAAGCTTATAAAAGTAATATAGATAGTTTGCAACAGCAAAAGATATGTCCGGGTTGCAAAACACCACTTGTTTTGAGAAAAGGTAAATACGGCGAGTTCTATGGTTGTAGCAATTATCCTAAATGCAGATACATACTTAAAGAGAAAACCTAAACATCAAAAAACACGGGGAACAAGTTCGTCTTGTTCCCCACATAGATTTACAAATCACATCAGCGCAAAGAGTGTAAGTGCTTCCTCAATTCTGAAATATATATCGTAAAGATTTTCAACAGGCAACGGGTTTTCTCCCTTGCCTATTTCTATTGTAAAGCCGGGTCTTGAAAATTCATCAATAAACCAATCTTTAAAGCCACCGTGGCTCGCAAGGCCGTTGTTGTTTACAAGACGGTAGGAACACGAATCGGCTAAAATTTTTGCCATCATATTGGCAGTCTTCGGTGTATTTTCTCCGTATTGCCAATAAAGCTCCTCGCCTTGTGAATGAACAGCCATACATTGCCTGAATTGCTTTAGTCTGCAAAGCCTTGTAAGCGCTTTTGTTTCAGCCTCGCTTTCGGGGTATTCGCCACCGTATTGTCCTTTGCACGGGCCGATGATTCCGTTTTCGATTTCCATTTGCCTTAATTGGTGCCAGCCGGCGTTAAAGTTGTGGTTTATGTCAACACCCATAGCATTTGCGTTCCATTTTGAATAGTTTTCACAGCCGAGAGAGGAAACAAATTTGCGAAGTCCTCTTGCACTTTTTTCTCCGTGTATTGCGATTTCGGTACCGTCGGGATTTATGCATGGAATAATAGTTATGCCAAGCCCTGTCAAAGCTCTTTTTATGTCGATACTGCAAAGCAACTTATGGTGCTTTATACATTCACAAACTCTTTCTAAAAACAAAAATAGTGTAAGGGAGGTTATCCATTCACTTCCGTGAAAGCCACCCACGTAAAGCACACTGTTTTCCGCGTTTCCGAGACTTAAAGAAAAAATACCTCTGTCCAAGGTGCTTTTTCCGATAAGCTGTACGGATAAAAACGGATATTCTTTCAACAGGTCTTCTATTATCATTTTATTTGTGTTATAATCAAATAGTATGGGTTTAATTATGTAGTTCATTTGTGTACACCGTCCTTTACATAAATTATATTTTGTTTTGATGCGAAATATGCCTTTTTATGAAATGGGCTTGCACAATATACACTTTTAAACTGTCTGTTAATAAGTAATATGAAAAGGGGTTTTAATATGTCCTTCAGCGAAAAAACACTAAAAAGAAAAGAAATATTTAACGGTAAAATTATAACCGTACACGTGGATGATGTGGAGCTTTCGGACGGCAGCGTTTCTTTCAGAGAGGTTGTTGAACACTCGGGAGGCGTTTGTGTTGCTGCAATAACGGATGAAAATGAGCTTCTTATGGTAAGACAGTTCCGTTATCCGTTTTCTCGTGAGCTTATTGAAGTTCCTGCAGGAAAGCTCGAAAAGGGCGAGGAGCCTATGGGTGCAGGAATAAGAGAGCTTGAAGAAGAGTGTGGTGTTATGGCTGAAAAAATTATCAGTCTCGGCACTATTTACCCAACAGTTGCTTACTGCAGTGAAATTATTTATATGTACGCTGCAAAGGGACTTAAAAACACTGCCCAGCATTTGGATGAGGGTGAATTTTTAGGCGTTGAAAAGGTGAAAATCGAGGATGCCGTTCAAATGGTTATGGAAGGAAAAATCTGCGACGCAAAAACCGTTGCAGCTGTTCTTAAGGTGTCAAAACTTATAGCGGAGGGTAAGCTTTAATGAAAAGGTTTATTGTGGCCTCTCAATCTCCGAGAAGAAAAGAAATTTTGCAAAATGCAGGCTATAGCTTTGAAATTATACCGTCCGATGCAGATGAAAATGTGGAAAACGGTCTTTCTGCTGAGGAAACGGTAAAGCTTTTAGCGTATAAAAAGGCAAAAGCGGTAAGCGAAAAGCACAAGGGAGCAGTTGTGTTCGGGTGCGATACCGTTGTTGTGTCCCAAGGTGTAATTCTCGGCAAGCCAAAGAACGAAAGCGATGCTTTTAAGATGCTCAAAATGCTTTCAGGAAAAACACACGAGGTGTTGACAGGCGTTTGCGTTATGGAAAACGAAAAATACGAAACCTTTTATGAGTGTACAAAGGTAACCTTTAACAGCTTAACGGATGATACCATAAAAAGCTATATTGAAACATCGGAGCCATTTGATAAAGCAGGAAGCTACGGTATTCAAGGGTACGGATGTGTGCTTGTGGAAAAAATCGAAGGCGATTACTTTTCTGTGGTAGGGCTTCCTGTTAGTAAAACGGCGCGATTGCTTGCAAAATTCGGTGTAAAAGGTAAGATATCCTTGTAATATTAGCGAGTATGTCAATAGTGCATAAAATTTTTTGAAAAGGCAATAATTATTTCTACAACAAATAATTCATATTGTATTGCTATGAATTATAAAAAGTGATATACTACTTAAAAAGTAGGAATTATTCTCGGAAAGGAGTGTGTTAGATGAAAATATCAACCAAAGGCAGATACGGACTTCGTATTATGACAGATATTGCCGTTAACGGTCAAGATTGCTGCGTGTCTCTTAAAGAAATTGCAGAAAGGGAAAAGCTTTCGGAAAAGTATCTTGAACAGATTATAAATCTTCTTTCAAAGGAAGGTCTTGTAAAAGCTGTAAGAGGCGCAAAGGGTGGATATCATCTGACAAAATCTCCGAAGGAAATTACCGTTGAGGATATTCTTAAGGCAACAGAGGGTTCGTTAGCTCCGGTTGCTTGTGCAGAGGACAACGGTAAGTGCGAGAATTATTGCGACTGTGTTACGTCCTTTATTTGGACAGAAATTTATAAAGCAACTATTTCTGTTGTAAGCTCCATAACGCTGGAGGAGCTTGCAGAAAGAAGTGTTGCTTCTCAAAAAACAGGATTGGAGTGTTTGAAAAAATGAGATACGTTTATGCAGACAATGCGGCAACAACTCCTGTGTCGAAAAAGGTAGTTGAAGCAATGCTCCCTTATATGACAGAGCATTACGGTAACCCGTCAAGCCTTTATTCGATAGGACAAATTGCTCACAGAGCTATAGAAAATGCAAGACAGCAGGTAGCAACAGCGCTCGGCGCAGATACAAAGGAAATTTTCTTCACGTCAGGTGGCTCTGAAGCTGACAACTGGGCTATCAAGGGTGCAGCAGCACTCGGTGCAAAAAAAGGCAAAAGGCATATTGTTACTACAAAATTTGAACATCACGCTGTTCTTCATACTTTGGCAGTGCTCGAAAAGCAAGGCTTTGAAGTAACATATCTTGAGGTTTATGAAAACGGTATTGTAAAGCTCGAGGATGTTGAAAACGCAATCAGAGAGGATACTTGCCTTGTAACGGTAATGTATGCCAACAACGAAATCGGTACAGTACAGCCGATAAGTGAAATCGGCGCAATTTGCAAAAGCAAGGGTGTTTTATTCCACACCGACGCAGTTCAGGCTGTGGGTCATATAAAAATTGATGTTAAGAACGAAAACATCGATATGCTTTCTCTTTCGGGGCATAAATTCCACGCTGTAAAGGGTACGGGCGCACTTTACTGCAAGAAGGGTATAAGACTTCCTAACCTTATAGAGGGCGGCTCACAGGAAAGCTCAAGAAGAGCAGGCACTGAAAATGTTCCGGGTATTGTTGCTCTCGGCGTTGCAATAACAGAGATGGACGAGCATATAGAAGAAAATGCAAAAAAAGTTTCAGCTTTAAGAGACAGACTCTTTGAGGGAGCTTCAAAGATATCACATTCCAGAATAAATGGTGATACTGAAAAGAGACTTCCGGGCAACTTCAGTATGTGCTTTGAGGGTGTTGAGGGTGAAAGCTTACTTTTAATGCTCGATATGATGGGAGTTTCGGCTTCAAGCGGTTCAGCTTGTACTTCGGGTAGCCTTGACCCAAGCCACGTACTTTTGTCGATAGGCTTAAAGCATGAGGTGGCACACGGCTCGCTTCGCTTGTCTCTTAGCGAAAACAATACTGTGGAAGATGTTGATTATATTTTGGAAGTACTTCCACCTATAATTTCAAGACTTCGTGATATGTCTCCGCTTTGGGAGCATATTCTCGAGGAAGAAAAAAATAAGAAAGAGGGTAACTGATTATGGAATACAGCAAGAAAGTTATGGAGCATTTTGCTAACCCGCATAATGTTGGTGAAATTGAAGACGCAGACGGTATCGGTGAAATCGGCAACGCAAAGTGCGGCGATATTATGAAAATGTATCTTAAAATAGAAAACGATATCATTGTTGACGTTAAGTTTAAAACATACGGCTGTGCAAGTGCTATTGCAACAAGCTCAATTGCAACAGACCTTATTAAGGGTCAGCCGATAAGCGAGGCACTTAAGCTTACAAACAAGGCAGTTGTTGAAGCTTTGGACGGACTTCCCGCAGTTAAAATTCACTGCAGTGTGCTTGCAGAGCAGGCAATCAAAGCTGCTTTAGCAGATTATTACACAAAGCAAGGCATCGATCCCGAGCCGATTGTCGGAAAGATTGATTGCTGTGATCACGACCACGGTTGTGCAACAGAATAAAATATTTAAGGACAACTCCCAAGCGAATGAGAGTTGTTCTTTTAATTACTTTTGGGTATACCGTAAAAGTTAAAAAATAAAAAATATCCACTCTTTTTGTTGACATAAGAGAGATAAAGTTGTATCATATATAGTGTATAACTTTAATGTATTCTACTATAAATATAAAATGAAAAGGAGCATCCTTTATTATGAAAAGACTGCTTACCTTACTCGTGGCTGTAATGTTGGTTTTCGGCGTTACCTTATGCCCGATAATGGCTCTCGCAACAGTAACTACATATTCGGGAACGGTGGAAATTTTACCGGGTAATCCTCGCTCAAGCTCACCTGTATATAACTATGCGTGGCTCGATAATCTTATCGTCAGAGACGATGCAATGTCTGTTACCGGTAAGGAAATTGTCCCCACACCGAGTGATTATAAAAGTAGTCATACTTATGATGAATTTATAAAGGAAGCCGAGCAGTATTCCGAATTGTTTGAGCTTAATGAACATACAGTAGCAAGCGCTTACGAGCAGGTTATTAATGCTATGTATTATGTTACAACTGCAATGGGTATGACCGACGAAATGGAACCTATGAGACAGTATCTTATCGATTACGGTATAGACCTTGATCCGAATGAGGGATTTGAGGATAAAGCTAAAACGGCTGTTGTTTATGCGGCAATAAAATATGATGCTGTATATACTCTTTATGAAAAACATATTACTATCCCGAGGGGTACAACTGTTGACGGAGCTACGGTTATTATTCTTTCAGCTCTTATAGGAGCTCAAACACCGGGTGAGGTTAATACGTTAACAAGCTTTGCAACCTACGCAATGAAAACCTATGTTACAATGTTTGAAGATTTACCTATCAGTGATGATCCTGACGCTTCGGAAATTTTCTATTGGGCAAAGATAATAACTGCTGCAGGGAATGACCACCAGGTGCCTGTTGAAGTTTATTCGGAAACCACCCAAGCTCAAAAGGATTATGTAGACTATGCTTACTACGCTTCGATTCTTGAAACAATATACGATGTTCATATAAATCCTATAAAGCTTATTATTGCAACGCAAAGTACAGAGCCGTTGGCACTTCAAAAGCTCATTTTGCAATCTATGCTTGATACACAATGCGTTTATTATGAAGCTGATACAAGCTGTGAGGAGCTTTTTGATTTAGCTTGCGAAAACGGATATTTTGTTTTGGAAAATGAACTTTATTGCGACATTTTAACATACGATATCACAGTTGCAACTACTTGTGAAAAAATTTGGTTTACTCCTTTCGCTTTAGCAGGTCAAGTTGAGGACAGCAAAGAGGAATATGTAACAATGAAGCTTCAAGGTCAGGATATAGTACCGGGTTCTACAGTTGCTGTTGTGCTTGACAACACAAAATCTGTGGAAACCATTACGCTTGAGGTTTTGTATAATTCTCCTACAAGAACAGAAAGTGCAACATACCAATTTACCGTTTATAAAACAGCAGAGGATACGGTTTCTGATACGGTTTCCGAAAACAATCTTTTGGCTGAGGTTGAGCAGTATGTAAACGGATTGGTACCGTCTAATGAGACTGCGGATAAAATTGTAGACAGTATATTCTCAAATGTTGATGAGGCTATTTCAACAACTGCCAAGCAGGAAGAAAGAGATATTCTTACAACGTATGCGTTAAACGATACCACTTATGCTTTGACAACAGAGAGCAGCACAACAACCGAAAGATTCGATTTCGATTATCTCGAAGAGCTTATCGAAGGTGTGTATGTAACTGACGAAAATGGTAATATTGTAACAACAACAGCTTTTTCTTATGACAGTATAACAGCATACGAAGACAATGAAAATGAAAGCAATATCGTTCAAAAGACAATTGAAGCTGTTCAGGAAAATCCTGAAATTGTTGCGGCTCCGACAGGACTTGTTGCAGTAGGTGCTTTGGCAGGCTATTTTATTAATAAAAAGCATCGAGACAGCGATGAGTTTTTAGATGAAGAAGATAGCGAAACTTGATAATTAAAACAAATAAGGCGATCCTTAAAAAAGGGTCGCTTTTTTATTGCTTACGGATAAAACTTGTTTGTTTTTTGAATATAATTTACAAGATATTATTAGCAAGATTTGGTTTTTTATTCATTTTAATTAAGATAAATGCGTTTTTTACTTGACATATTTAGTGTTTTGTTTTACAATATACAAGATGGTGTATATTCACCGTCGTTCGAGTAATAACACCGTATTTCTTTTGATGCATTCGGCGTAAATTATTTTAACGGCAGGTTAGTGAAAATAAATCTGTTTAGCTTAAAAATTATTTAGTGAAGAAATTAAAAAAAGGAGGTGCTACTACTTTGGGAATTGAGACTATTATAATTGCGGCTGTATGTACAGTTGTTTCTGCTATAGTATTTTTCATACTTGGTGAAAAACACAGAAAGAAAACAGCTGAAGGGCTCATAGGCTCTGCTAACGAAGAAGCTACTCGTATTGTAAATCAGGCAGTTTCAGAAGCAGAGACTAAAAAGCGTGAAGCGATACTTGAAGCAAAAGATGAAATTCATAGATTAAGATCTGAAACTGAACGTGAGCTTCGTGAAAGAAGAAATGAAGTTCAAAGACAGGAAAAACGATTGATTCAAAAAGAAGAAAGTCTTGATAAAAAGACAGAGGTTCTTGAAAGAAAAGAAGCTTTGCTTGATGAAAAACTCAAGCAGGTGGAATCTCAATTAGCCGAAGCAGAGAGCATCAAAAGAAGTCAGTTTGAAATGCTTGAGAAAATATCCGGATATACAAAGGAACAAGCAAAAATTGATCTTATTAAATCTTTGGAGGAAACTCTTAAAAGAGATAAGGCGATTAAAATTATGGAATATGAGCAGATGCTTCGTGATGAATGTGATGCTCTTGCAAGAGAGATTATTACAATAGCAATACAGCGTTGCGCTGCTGACCACGCATCTGAAGTAACGGTATCTGTTGTTCCTCTTCCGAACGATGAAATGAAGGGTCGTATCATTGGTCGTGAGGGTCGTAATATCAGAGCTATCGAAACTATCACAGGTGTTGATCTTATTATTGATGATACCCCCGAAGCTATTACAATTTCCTGCTTTGATCCTATTCGCAGAGAGGTTGCAAGGCTTACACTTGAAAAGCTTATCTCGGATGGTAGAATTCATCCGGCTCTTATTGAAAAGCTGCACGATAAAGCAAAGCGTGAGGTTGATCAATCAATCAAGCGTGCAGGTGAAAAGGCTGTTATTGATGCAGGTGTAAACGGTATACACAATGAGCTTGTTAAGCTTCTCGGTTCACTCAAGTACCGTACCAGCTACGGACAAAACGTTCTCACACACTCTCTTGAGGTTTCGTATATAGCAGGTCTTATGGCTGCTGAAATCGGTGCAGATGTTAAGCTTGCAAGAAGAGCGGGTCTTTTGCACGATATCGGTAAAGCAGTTGACCGTCAGCAAGAGGGCTCACATATCGAACTCGGTGTGGAATACGCCAAGAAGTTCAAGGAAAACGAAATCGTTGTTAATGCAATTGCAGCTCACCACGGTGATGTGGAAGCAAAGAGCGTTATTGCTTGTCTTGTTCAGGCTGCCGATGCAATTTCAGCCGCAAGACCCGG
>CAZNQI010000002.1:0-29351 GCA_964575375.1 uncultured Faecalibacterium sp. | reverse complement strand
GGGCGATCTTGAAAGAGAAAGAGGTATCACAATACTTTCAAAAAACACTGCCATTCACTACAAGGATGTCAAAATCAATATCGTTGACACCCCTGGCCACGCCGATTTCGGCGGCGAGGTTGAACGAATACTTTTGATGGTAGACGGTGTTCTTTTATTAGTTGATGCCTTTGAGGGCTGTATGCCGCAAACAAGATTTGTTCTCAAAAAGGCTCTTTCTCTCAAAAAGAAGGTAGTAGTTGTAGTTAACAAAATCGACCGTCCCGGTGCAAGACCCGCTGAGGTTATCGACGAGGTTTTAGACCTTTTCATTGAGCTTGGTGCGGACGAGGACCAGCTTGAGTTCCCTGTTGTATATGCCAGCGCAAGAGACGGATATGCTTCTCTTGACGACAGTGTAAGAGAAGGCGATATGAGACCTTTGCTCGAATCAATACTCGAAAATATCGACCCGCCTCAAGGTGAGCTTGACGGTCCTACACAAATTCTTTTCTCCTCGCTCGACTACGATGATTATATCGGCAGAATTGGTATCGGCAGAGTTGAAAGAGGCAGTGTAAAGCAAGGTCAAACCGTTGTTCTTTGCAATGAAAGCGGCGACAGACGCAACGTGCGCATTTCAAAGCTTTATCAGTTCGAGGGACTTCGCAGAACAGAGGTAACATCTGCAAAGCTCGGTGATCTTGTCTGTGTTTCGGGTATTGCAGAGCTCAACATCGGTGATACAGCTTGCGACCCCGAATGTGTTGAGCCTCTCCCGTTCGTTAAAATTGACGAGCCTACCATTTCTATGAACTTCATTGTAAACAACAGCCCCTTTGCAGGTAAAGAGGGTAAATTCGTAACCTCAAGAAATCTGCGCGACCGTCTTTTCAAGGAGGTAGAAACAAACGTTTCAATGCGTGTAGAGGAAACTGATACAACCGACAGCTTCAAGGTAAGCGGTCGTGGTGAGCTTCACCTTTCAATTCTTATTGAAACCATGCGCCGTCAAGGCTACGAATTCCAGGTATCAAGACCGAAGGTTATTATGAAGGAAATCGACGGCGTGCTTATGGAGCCGATGGAGCTTCTCATTGTTGAGGTTCCCGAACAATATGTAGGTGCAGTTATAGAAAAACTCGGCTCACGAAAAGCAGAGCTTGAAAATATGGGTACCAGAGACGGTGGCTCAACTCACCTTGAATTTAAGGTTCCGTCAAGAGGTCTTATCGGCTACAGAAGCGAATTTATGACAGATACCAACGGTAACGGTATTATGAACCAAATTTTTGCAGGCTACGAGCCGTACAAGGGCGACATTCAAACAAGAGAGCGTGGTTCAATAGTTGTACACGAAACAGGCGAAAGTACAGGCTACGGTCTTTTTAACACGCAAGACAGAGGCAGACTTTTCATAGGACCGGGCGTTCCTGTTTACGAGGGTATGATTGTTGGCGAATGTGCAAAGGCAGAGGACGTTGTTTGTAACGTCTGCAAGCAAAAGCATCTCACAAATACCCGTGCTTCAGGCTCGGATGATGCTCTTCGTTTGATTCCGCCGTCAAACCTTTCACTCGAACAGTGCATGGAATTTATCAAGGACGACGAGCTTTTGGAGGTTACTCCCGTATCGTTGAGACTTCGCAAGACTATTCTTTCTAAAGAATTGAGAATGAAAAAGCAGTTTAAGAAGTAAAATTCACTTTTAAGCATAAAGTCTGTAGCATTTATATACAGAAAGCATTTTCCTCACCCCAAAGGCGTATATTGATACTCCGAGAGGGCGAAAAAATGTCTAAAAAGCAAAAATATATTTTGAGCAATAAAAATACTTACAAAGCATAAATTTAAGCAGATGTTCACGGAATTTTTCTTCGCGTAAACATCTGCTTTTTCTTTTGCTTTTTGGTCTGTACTAAATGCGACAGTCCCTATTTTTTATTTAATTTTGATGCTCATCACACTACTCCAAGCGCCATAGATTGTTTTACCGTCAACCTTTTTATATGCACGAACCTTGAAGTAATAGGTCTTTTTGCTTGTAAGCTCACTCTTTGAGCCTTTGACTACATTCGCCTTATAAGCAGCAACCTTTTTATATTCGCCGTCCTTACTTGTAGAATAGTAAAGCTGATAGCCGGTTTCACCTGAAACGTTTGTCCAAGAAGCATTTACTTTGCCTTTGGTAGTTGAGGTAAGCTTAAGTGTAGGTGCAGCAGGTTTTGTTGCTGTAGTTAAAACCGATGAATAGCTGCCATAAATTGTGCCATTGTCTTTCTTGTAGGCTCTAACCTTGAATTTGTAGGTTGTTCCGGCTTTAAGCTCGCTTATTTTAAGACTTGTGCCTGTTACACTCTTCACTTTTTCGTACTTTTCAGTCTTTGAGTTGTACTTGTAAACTGCGTAGCCGTCTGCATCTGTAACCTTGCTCCATTTGAGGGTGATGGTTGTTGTGGTTTGAGTTGCGGAAAGGTCTGTGATTTTTCCGGGTTTACCGTCGCTAATTCTAAAACCGTAAGTATCGTTCTTATAATAACTACTACAGATTACTTGTACATAATATGTACCTTTAGACAATGTTAAAGAGAATTTATTAGTACCACTGTTTCCGGAAATATCATAAGACGATATTAGATTTGCTTTTGAATCGTATATTTTGAAATAATAATATCTAGAACTACTTTCTGTTTTCTTGTTGTAAAAGTATAATTTTAAAGCAGTCTTTTTAGTAAGCTTAAATTTATACCAATCTTGGTCGTTCCAATTTCTTATTGAGCCATTGTATTTTTCGTTTAATGAAATCGTATTTGCAACCGAATACGTTTCGTTGTTTTCTTTTTCCCAATAATTGGACTTACTGTAGTTAACCTTAAAAGTATATGTTCTGTCAGTATGATAATTATCGTCAATTTTTACGTAATATGTTCCGGCTTTTAGACCTACCTTATATGTATTGGTTTCTGTTTCATTACCGTAAAAGTAATATTCTGATATCCAGTTTAAATTTTCGTCATAGATATATGCTCTCCAATAAATAAGATCGGAAAAGAAATTTTCTCTTTTAAAATTTATACTTACATTACCATTCGCTGTAAGCTTAAATTTATACCAATCCTGGTCATTCCCATTTCTTAATGAGCCATTGTATTTTTCGTTTAATGAAATCGTATTTGCAGCCGAATACGTTTCATTGTTTTCTTTTTCCCAATAGTTGGATTTACTGTAGTTAACCTTAAAAGTATATGTTCTGTCAGTATGATAATTATCGTCAATTTTTACGTAATATGTTCCGGCTTTTAGACCTACCTTATATGTATTGGTTTCTGTTTCATTACCGTAAAAGTAATATTCTGATATCCAGTTTAAATTTTCGTCATAGATATATGCTCTCCAATAAATAAGATCGGAAAAGAAATTTTCTCTTTTAAAATTTATACTTACATTACCATTCGCTGTAAGCTTAAATTTATACCAATCCTGGTCGTCATTATATTGAATATTATCCGAATAAGCTTTGTTGGTGCTTATCGATTGTGCAGAAGAATAGTCGTTACCCGCCTCGGCTGACACAGCAACTGCAAACAAGCAACATAAAATTGTCATAATAAAAATCGACAATGATTTTTTTATAAACCTTTTCATTTGAAACTCCTCCTGTAACACTAAAATTAAACTTTTCGTGATTTTTTTCATTTTATCATCTCCTTAAAAATAAAAAAGTGTGTGCAAACCGAAGAATGCACACACGAAAAATACACGCTTCGTTTTGCTACCACACAAATTCTTTCATAAGCAATACAAAGACATACGAAAATAGAAGCCTATATTTTTACCTAAATAAAAATACGACTTTGTATTGCCAAAAAATATTAAAATTTGTGTGGTGTAACCATAATACTCTTTTTCTCACATTTTGTCAATGCTTTGGTTTTTTATTATAATTTCACCCCTTCCAAAATCTGCCTTTAATAATTCTTTCACATTAAGAAAAACTATAGTTATATAAAACACAAAGGTTGTGATATCTTGCAATCACTATGGTCAAAAACCTGTTCCCTCCCCTCTTTCCCAACCCTTCAAAAGGATACTAAATGCGACGTACTGATTATCGGTGCAGGCATCACGGGTATTCTTACCGCTTACCTTTTAAAAGAAAAAGGCATTGATTGTATTGTTTGTGAAAAAGGAAGTATATGCGGCGGTACAACTAAAAACACCACTGCAAAGATAACGTTTCAGCACGGACTTATCTACAATAAGCTCATAAAAAGCGTTGGCTTTTATAAAGCTCAGGGCTATCTTAACGCAAATATAGAAGCTTTCAACAAATTAAGCGACCTTTGCAGAAAAACTGAATGTGATTTTGAAGTCAAAGACAATTATGTTTATTCCTTAAACAATAAAAGCAAGCTTGAAAAAGAGCTTGACGCCATAAACAAGCTCGGTTATAAGGCTTTATTTAAAGAAGATTTATCTTTACCTATAGACACCGTCGGCGCTGTTTGCTTTCAAAATCAAGCGCAGTTTCACCCGTTGAAGCTTCTGTCCTTTATAAGCAAAGACCTTACAATATACGAAAACACCCACATAAAGGAAATGATCGACAAAACCGCTTTAACAGATAACGGCAAAATTTATTCAGAGAATGTTATCGTAACAACGCACTTTCCGTTTATAAACAAGCACGGCCTTTATCCGCTAAAGCTTTATCAAAACCGTTCGTATGTTGCAGCCTTTGATAATGCCCCCGACTTAAACGGTATGTATATTGACGAGAGTGAAAAGGGCTTTTCTTTCAGAAATTATAAGGATACGCTTTTAATAGGTGCAGGCGCACACCGAACAGGCAAAAGTACAACCGCATGGACTGAAATTGAAACACTTGCACAAAAGCACTATCCTACTTCAAAAATGCTCTGCCAATGGGCGGCACAGGATTGCATTTCTTTAGACTATATGCCTTATATAGGTGCATATTCAAAAAGTACGCAAAATCTATTTGTAGCCACAGGCTTTTGCAAATGGGGAATGACGGGAGCTATGCTTTCGGCTATGCTGCTTTCAGATATGCTCTCGGGAAAAATAAACAAGTACAAAGAAGTATTTTCACCCGGCAGAAGTATGCTTCACCCACAGCTTTTATTAAACGGTGTGGAATCAACTCTAAATCTTTTAAATCCTAAACCGAAGCGTTGCCCTCATTTAGGCTGTGCGCTTAAATGGAATGAACACGAGCACAGTTGGGACTGTTCGTGCCACGGTTCAAGATTTTCAAAAGAGGGAAAAGTGCTTGACGGCCCTGCAAACGATGATATGAAAATACCTAAAAAATAAAAATGTCATATTTTTGTATAAAATATACTTAATTTGTTGAAAAATACCATATTTAGTGGTATACTACTAACAAGAAACAAATTGGAAGTGATTAAAATGGCTAAAAAGTTAACTATATCAATAATGACCTGTATATTATGTGCGTTTCTTATGCTCTCTTTAAACGCCTGCTCAAAGCAAGAAGAGGCGGAAACCACCACAACTCAAACAACAACCGCCACAACAACCGTAACTACCACCGAAGCACCTAAAAGAGAAAATGTAAACAACCTTACGGGTATTAACAATTTATCGGACGATGCAGTCGGGAAAAGACCCGTTGCTGTTATGATAAACAACATAAAATCTGCTTTGCCCCAATACGGTATTTACTATGCCGACATTATGTTTGAAACCTTGGTTGAGGGTGGTATAACCAGAATGATGGCACTTTACGCAGACTACACTAAAGTACCGAAAATCTGCTCGGTAAGAAGCTGCAGATACTACTACCCTATTTTCGCACACGGTTTTGATGCTGTTTATTTCTGCTTTGGCAGCAATGAATCGCTCGGTACTCCTACCTTAAAGCGCATCGGTATAGATTACTTCGACGGTAACAAAACATACGACACCTTAGTATTCGGCAGAGATGCTGAAAGATTAAAAAAATACAGTCGCGAGCATACAGCTTATGTTGACGGTGTTAATATTCCGGAGCTTTTGAAAAAGTATTCCGTAAGAACTGATTATTCCGAAGGTAAAAACACACCCGTATTCAACTTTAGAGACGAAGGCGTAAAAAAAGCAGTAGGCGACACGGTAGCCGACAATGTAAGGCTTAATTTTTCAACCTCGTATTATTCAACATTCACATACGATAAGGAAAAGAAGGTTTACTACAAGACACACTGCGGCAACGCTCACATCGACTCTTCAAACAGCAAGCAGCTAAACTACACTAACATTTTCGTTCTTGAAACCACTTTCAGTAAGTACAACAACACATCAGTTCTTCAAATGGATTGGTCAGGCGGTACGGGATACTACATTTCCTGCGGCAAAGCTCAACCGATTACATGGGAAAAGGCTTCAGAAAGCAGCAATATTAAGGTATATAATGCCGACGGTAAAGAAATCAGCGTAAACACCGGCAAGAGCTATATAGGTATTTTAAATAAAAATTCTACTGTTATATCGGCAAGTGAATAAAATATAATAAACGAAGTCGGAAGCAAATCAAAATTCCGACTTCATTTTATTTAAAAATATTTCTAAAACACTTGATTTTTAAGCTTTCTTTGTGTATAATATCAAAGCAATAAGCACTATATGGAGAGTTGTCCGAGCTGGTCGAAGGAGCACGATTGGAAATCGTGTAGCCATTAAAAGTGGCTCGAGGGTTCGAATCCCTTGCTCTCCGCCAAAAACACCCGAAGCGCCTATGAAAACTGGCATTTCGGGTGTTTGTTTTATTTAAAATCAGCATTTAGCAAAGTGCATATTTTAGGCACATTTAGACTTTGTTTGCCACATTTTTGCCACACTTTTGCCACACCCCATACTGCTGTAGCTTTAACCGTGTACCAGCTCTCTAAAGCTCTTAAATGTACCGCGCTAATTTGTTAGAGTTCTAAAAAGCAACACACCCCCGAAGAGAAAACTCCTCGGGGGTGTACAACTTATTATTCACTTGCCTTTGCCTGCTGTGTCAGCTTATACACTTCACTCTCAATAAGCGCCGTTACTTCGTCAACATCAACAACTATGATCCTTGTAAAAAATGTGCATATTAATAGCTTAACCGAGCAGAACACTCAATATCTGCTCGGTTCTATTTTTGCCCCATTCCTGAACCTCCACACCAGCCTCCCATCCCCATACACCGTAACATTCTCAACGGTTGTATGCCACAGCACCTCACTGAGCTTCGGTGCAGATTTTTTCTCGTAAACATTCTCCTTACGGATGTTTAATAATATTACTTTTTAAAAATTTGCCTTATATATAATACATCGGGAGGGTATTTTGTAAAAAGAGATTTAATATTTTATTCTTTTTTTGAAAATTTAAAGCAAACAGTTTACAAATTTAAAACAATATGTTACACTGAAATTGCAGATTTTACTGTATTATTTAAGAAAGAAGGAACAAAATATGGAGATTTCAACCGTAATTATTTTTATCAAGCAAGTTCTTGCAACGCTGATGACACTTCTTACAATGATGTCCCCTCCATTTGGCGGCTACGGCGTACCATACGAAGCGGAAAACCCTGACGAACTGATTACAAGCTTCGTTGCTGTTTCTGATATCCACGTCGAAACCAATAGCCCTGATGTCTACAATAATTTCTACCAAGTCCTCGAAGGCATAAAAGCAGGCAAAAACCACGATGCAGTTTTCTATCTTGGCGACAATGTTATGAACGGTCAAATTCTTGAAAACTTCTTTTTCTACGCAGGTGTAAGAGCTATAATGCCTTCTGAAAACAACTTTGTTGTTGCCGGCAACCACGACCTTGGTAACAGCTCCGGAGATTACGAGACCCTTCGCAAGAACTACCTTAGCAATAACGCATTTTATCTTGGTAACAAGATTGAAACAGGTTATTATTACAGAGTGCTTAACGGCTGTTATATGATAGTGCTCGTTTCAGAGGATCCGTCCACTTGGGAGTTCAGAATGAGCGAAGAACAGTTCACATGGCTCGAAGGCGTGCTTGAGGAGGCAAAGGCTGCCGATGCTCCCATCTTTGTTTTCAATCATTTCCCGCTCCATTATCTCAAGGGCACTGAAAGCAACAGACTTGCAAAGCTTCTTGCAGAGTACAACACTGCCCTTTATATTCACGGACATATCCACAACGACCTCGGTACCGACAACTTCAGTCAGTGGTACGGCGTTAATACTATCAACCTTCCCAAAATAACTGAAACAGTTGAGTATGAAGCCGGTGACGGTATCGTTGTTGAAGTATATGAAAACGAAGTGCTTGTAAGAGGCAGAGATTTCATTAAAGGCGAATGGATTGACGAGCTTGTATACAGATATCCTATTGGCTAAACTCTTATAATATTAACAGGGGTAACACCGTGAAGAACGATGTTGCCCCTGTTTTATGTTGAAAATTATTTACTTAAAGGTCAAAAAAGCGGCTACTAAGGAATGTGCAGAATTAAGAAGCTGAGCGAAGCGGCAAGGTTAGCTTATAGCTAAAACACAAAACAATGTCTTTGTCATTTTTTCACCTTTTAATGTTTTAAAGGGTTTTCTCACTTTATATCCGAAAGAAACCCTTTATTTATCTTGCTTTATACGTTATCGCTTTTTACAGTCTCTTTTATGCTGACTTTTTAAATTGCTGTTTACTTATCTGCGTGGTTGAGATGACGCGTAGCATCGTATGTACCGTCAGCTTTTATGCTGAGAATTGTGCAACCCTGAAGCCACTCACTTTCGGGTTCACCTCTTGAGCCCATATTGTATGAGCCGTAACCGGAGGACTGGATGTAGCTAAGAAGTATACCGTCATACATAGCACCGAAATCATTTACGTGGTCATGACCGTAATAAGCAGCCTGAGCACTGCCCTTTTCTTTCAGTGCATCGAAAAGACCTGAGTCAAAGCCTGATTCACAAATACCCTCATTTTTAACGCCGTAAAGAAACTCAGCTTCGCTTAGTTCTTTGCTTTGATAGGGAGGAATATGCAAAATAGTGATTGATTTGAAGTCGCCGTACTGTTCTTCGATGGCATCATGCTTTTCTTTGTACCACTGTACCTGAGATTCCTTTACACCGTCATAAGGATAACCCTTTTCTGTAATACCGTACTGTTCTTTGAGTTCATCAGTCATATAGTCGCCTGAATCAAGAAGGAAGAAAACTTCTTTGAGACTGCCGTCGCTGTTGAGAATGTTGATTGTGAAGTTGCCGTTACCGTCGATATCTTCCTTGCCCTGTCTTACAAGACAGTGTTCAGAAGCAGCGTAAATATCTATTATTTCTTTTCTTGAATATGTCAAAACGCCTTCACCGTCGTGATTACCTAAAACTGCAGCCCAGTAAACGCCGAGATTTTCCATAAGCTGTGCAAATTCAACGGTTCTTTTTTTGCTGATAGCTGAGGAAACATTATCACCGCCGAAAATAACAAGATCAGGCTTTTCTCTTGTTACATTCTCAACGATATAATTTACAGTCATCTCATCTTCTTTGCTGCCGTTAAGATGGGTGTCGGTGAACATAACAACCTTGAACTCGCTGTCGTCGTTCTTTTTGATTGTTACGCTGTCAACGTCCTCTGATACGATTTCAACATCAGTGCCGACACTTTCAACCGATGTGATGTCATAGTTAAGGCTCTGATTAATTTTGTATACTAAAAATGAACCTGCGCCTATAGCTGCCACCAGAATGATTGCTACAATGATTTTAAATGCTGTTTTCATAAACGTTTCTCCCTGTTTTAAAATGTTTGACAATATTGATTTTTAACATCTATACAAATCACAACTCGTTTACGGCATCAAGATTTTCCTGTCTGCGTTCTTCGAGAGACTTGACAATTTTCTTATGTTCCTTACCTGAGAGCTTATAGAAGAACATCGGAATAATTGAGGTAAATGAGAAAAGTCCGGGTAAGAGAGCGAAGATATATATCAGACTCTTTTTGGCTTCTAAAGGCATAAGCTCGGGAGTATCGGCAAACTGCTTGTAGCCTACAAATATAAGTAAGAGGTTGGTGAAATAGGTTGTGCAGTTGGTGAGAATTCTGGATAATGTACCCTTGACAGCACTGACGGTTGCCTCATTTCTCTCACCGAATTTGTATTCACCGTAGTCATAAGCCGCCATTTGAATAAGACCGGGTACAATGTTATAAAAGCCTGTTGTCAATCCGTGAAGTGCATACCAGAAAACAACATTTACGAATATTTCCTGGGGTGTGTGATCTTCGTAAGGGAATATAGATAAGAACATTAAGACATAGCATATACCCGTACCGAGCTTCATACTGATATAGAGAATCTTGTCGTCAACCCATCGGCGTACTATAGGAGCAACGAAAAGTGAGATACCTGTTGTTACAAAGGAAGCAAGGGAGGCGAATGACATAAGAGCCGCATAGTTACCGTCGTGGTATGAATAGGTAAATTCAAGGAAAGTACCTTCAAAGAAAGTGATATCGAACTGCTCTGTGCTGAAGCAGGCAATAAACGCATAAGTCATACAGCTGTAACCGATACCGAAGCCGTGTCCGAGAATTTCCGAAAGCATAAAGATCATAAGAGGCTTGTTTTTGATAATGTTCTTATATACATCTTTGAGCTTGGGTACTTCTTCAATCGGCGGATCGGTAATACGCTCTTTAGTTTCGATAATATTCCAAATTGAAAGGGGAATCGCCATAAGAGTTACAACGCCGTAGCCGTAGAAGTATCTTTCGGCATCGGACAGGTTCGGCATAATAAAGGGAAGAAACGCAGCGATATATGTACCTGTTGAGCCTATGGCTGAACCGAGAATACTGTCGATTGCAGCGATGTAGCCACGTTCGATATTGTCAGTAGTTCTTCTTGCGTTAAGTGCAGTAAGTGCAGCGTTATAGAAAGTGCTGAAAGCATCATTCAGGAAGTAAAGCAACACAAGATACACAACCTTGAAGGTGTCGCTGACTCCGGGGAAGAAATCTCTGATTGGTAAAGCTTGCAGAATAACAACCAGATTAAAAGGAACAATTGTCAGCATAAGCCATGGCTTGAATCTGCCCCATCTGCCGAAGGATCTGCGGTTTTTATCAAGGAAGCTTGAAACGATAACGTCGTTTGCAATATCCCAGAAACCGAGAATAAAGACGATGGTGCTGTACGTTGCAAATGCGCCCTCACTAAGGCCAAGGAATGTAGATGCAACAAGTCCGCCGAAAAAGCCGCTCATGGCACTGCCGATTTTCGAAACAGCTGAGCTGGAACTGTAGGCAGCATATTCTCGCAGGGTAAGCTTCTCGTTAACAACAGTTGCACGGGAGTTTTTGATTCTCTTCATAAATCCACCTCAATTTTGTGTCTTTTTTTAATTATACAATATAGAATAATTAAAGTCATTAAGAAAGTATTAATAACTGATAACAGTGCCTGAATTTAGGGGGATATAACTAAAAAATGTTCATCAGACATATATTTCATTACCCGCAATGGATTATTTTCTCGTTTACGGTTAAAAAAAAGCAAAACAAAAGCAGATGTATTTCAGCTTAATTCTTCATTCTTCACTGAAATACATCTGTTTTATTAGTTTATTAAATTTTGTTGCATTAAAAGATTTTTACTTTCTTAGACGCTTTTTCCCCTCTCGAAGTATAAAGCAGTCCCCTTTTTTCAAGGTTAACTATTACAAGCTAAACTCAAATTTCATCAAAAGCCTTAAGATAGTTTGCTCCTTCGCCTCTTGTAACGGTATCACCCATATTGAAATTGTTGTCAGTGAGCACCTTACATGCAAGAGTAAAGCTCTTAAAGAAACCAAGAACACCTTTCTTTGCTCCTGCGCCCATCAATTGAACAGCAAGCTTCAACACGCTTACTTTAGCAGTGCCGCTTGTAGAATTGTCTGTACCATTAATAGCGTTGAAAGCAGCAGCAAGTTGACCGCTTGTAAGAGCATCATCAGGGCTGAAGGTTGTGTCCGATGTAGCATTCATAATACCATTCATTACAACGTATTCAATAGCGTTGTAATACTTATGGCCCGGCTTAACATCGTCAAATTGCTTTGATATTACAGGGTCGGGAAGAGCCTCAATAATCTTGTTAGCAATAAATATATGACCGTCAGCGTCGGGATGGCTGTCAACATAGGTTGTACCTGATGTATCAACGTATGTATAACCAAACTTTTCTGCGCCGTTAATCATCGGTGCGTTACCAACAGACATAATAAATTCGATGATTGTTGACATAACCTGAGCTTTCATCTCATCCTGCTCTTCAGAATCGTTTACCGGCTCACCTGTTACACCGTCATAATCGTAATATTTACCCTTGAGACTATTGTCGCTCATACCGAGAACCATAAGAGTTACGTCCGGGTTAAGAGCGTAAATATCTTGAATCATAATGTCCCAATTGTTATAGAAATTGCCAAGACCATACTCAAGTGCTTCGGGAACCTTTGTAAGAAGTGCAGGAAGTGCGCCTGCAAGATGTGCAATCTCAACAAGCTGCTCTATCATACCGATATCCATTGTGCTTGTTGCAAGAAGCTCTTCCATCATTGCGATGTACTGGTCGCCTACGTGTTCTTCTTCAAGAATTTTGTTAACTACCCAGCCGAGATATGCGCCCCAGTCGTTACCGCCTACGCCGAGAGTGATAAGGTCTGCTTCAGCAACAGCAGCTTGGAAAGCTTTTCTGATTCTTTCATCACCGGGAAGATAGCCATAGTCTTCGTATACATAAAGATGACTGGGCCAGAAGAGATATTCGTCGTCGCAAGTTGCTGCATAGTCATCCTCGAGCATATAACGCATTTCGATTGTTCTAAAGCCCGGGCCTGCAAAAGCAGTCATACTCTTGTCTTCAATAATTGCGTTTGCAAGAACGTCTGCATAAGAGCCGGGAACTCTCCAATAAGTTGACTCGTTGTTTGCTTCGTTGAAAGCTTCATCGTTCTCGCTGATTTCATCACGGTAACCGCTTGCAACACTGTCTCCGAGAAGAAGATAGTTCTTGTACTGACCGTAATGCTCGCTTACAGCTTCTTCGTTAAGCTCGGCAGCAAAGCACACGAATGTACTTGAAAGCATAACTAATGTAAGAAGCAATGCGAGTGATTTTTTCATCATTTTTTTCATTTTGTTTACCTCCAAAAATTATATAGAATAATTTTACATAATTATTCGCGATAAATATACCACACTTATCTTTTTAAGTCAAGATTATTAACACAATATATGCGCTGAATTACATCTTTGTAATTCAAATTTCCATATCGGTTTCGCCTAAAAAAAGACTTACTCGTTCGTTTGAACAAATAAGTCTTTTCAAGCGCACAAAGCCGTGCAAAAATATAATCAATCTTAAGCATCAATAATCGTCGCAGACAATATGTTAATATTTTAGATGTCTGCCGATCAGCGAAAGCTTTTTATTAAAGTAAGCTCTTTAATTTTTCAACAAGCATTGCTAATACATTTGAAATAAGCTTAAGGAAATCTCTAAGCCAGCTTGTTTCTTTTTCTTCTTCCGAAGCATCTGCCGTCATTGGAACAAGTGCTTCGTCGTCATATTCGGGAACCTCGAGATATTGAGGATATACATCGCTTGTAAATACATCAAGGTCATCATAAAGAACAGTATTTATAAGATCATAGTATTGATCGCTCTTTTCGCCGTGTCCGAGACCTCTGATATACCATGTGTTGAATGGTAACAAGCCTGTTGAAGCGTCAATGCAATTTTCCGGCGAGATAAAGTTAAACTCGGGATAAAGTGCCTGCATATAATTTTCAGGTAACTTTTTGTTGTTCATACCACTTGTTGCGCCGAAGCTTGCCTTTTCAAGAGACACAAAACCGTCGCCCATAATATCGCCGTTTTTGCTCAAAGGAATTGTTGTGTTGCCGTATTTGCAGATGATATTCATTTTAACACCGTCTGCGACAGCTGTTTCAACAATATCATAAGCATTTACCATAATTCTCTCGTGGTAGTCGATAAGTTTGTTGATGAGAACTGCATATTCGTGGTCGGGATCAGCGTAATCTTCGCCGTAGATGTTCTCGAGTGCAGTATAGAAATGCTCGTGATCAACAAAGCTCCACATTGATGGGAATGTACCGAAAATATCGTGAATTACATCTCTTAAAGCATCTGTAAGTGCTACTCTGAGAGCGGGCTCAACTGCTGCTTCAAGTACAGCGCCAAGGGTACCTGTCTTATTGAGAACCTTAAGCAAGAGAACAATATCATCGTTACTAACTGAATCTTCAACGAAAGATGTGATTGCATCCGGGTCAAGATTGATTTCTCCGCTGAAAAGCTCGCTTGCGAACTCAACACCGTTTACGGAAGGAACACACAAAACAATAGAGTCGATGTATTGCTTCATTTCGGGATAGTCATTGATGTAAGCAACAACGATAGCAGAACCGTAGCTTGAGCCGGCAAGCTCAAAACGCTCGCTGCCTGAATGCTGTTGTACCCAACCTACATACTCGTGCAATTCTTTTGCAATATCAACGGGGCTTAAACGGCTGTCATACTTGAAAACATATTTTCCGTTACCTTTATAGTTGAGAGTAGTTTCATTAACCATAACCTCGTCGGACATCGTATAGCCGTCCTTGTCGAGTGCAATCATACCGAAGCAATCCTGCATCCATAAGTAAAGGTAGTTTCTGAGAATATTAGGGTTTTCATCAAGAATTGCTTGCTTTATGTACTTTTCGTACTTTACAAGGTTTGAAAGAAGTCTTTCACCGTCAATCGGATAGAACAAGCCGTGCTCTTGCTCGGTGTCATCCTTATAATAGATACGCTTTGAGTCTATACCCTCAACATAAATTTGAGGCAAATGGTCATAGTCAGCCGCAAACGCAAATGCACTGAAGCAAGACAAAAGCATCAAACAGCTTAAAAGCAAACAAATTGTTTTTTTCAAAGTTTTCATAGATAGCTTACCTCCAAAACATTAACATATTATACATTTCATCAAGTATTTAGAAATATACTTATTTATTATATCATTATTTTAAATTCTTTTCAAGATGCACGAAACAACAATCTTTCTGTTGTATCATAGTTCAGTTTTAGTAAAATTTGTTACCAAAAAGCATTGCCGTTGATTTTTTCAACGAAAATTCGACAATTAGTATAAGCTTTCTCTGTTAGAATTCAAGCAAAGGAGTGATTTTTAATGTTTAAAGAAAAAGAAATTATAGCTCAACCTCTCTATATTGCAAAAATAGAAAACGGTGTTACTCTCTTGGTTTACGACGGCTATGCAAAGGGCAGCGACGGAAAAGAATATGCCTGCATCTGCCACGAAGAGAACGATATGCTTTACATAGACGGATGGGAAATCAAAAAATCATCCTAAAAGCATAATTTTAATCTTTATATGCAATTGCTGATAAAAGCTTTTGATGTATGTAGTTAAGTTTTAGAATACTTTGCATACTAATTCACATTTTCACCTAACTTTTTGCAAGAACACTTTTGTTATTTCATAAATATACATACTTCAAGAGCATTTTGACACAAAAGAGTTGACAAGTATACTATTAAATGGTAAAATATCCTACATAAAAAAACAATCTATTTTATGGAGGACATTAAAATGAAAAAAGTTTTAGCAATCGCACTTGCAGCCATTATGCTTTTCGGTCTTGTAGCATGCTCATCAAACGATGACGCTTCAGGCGTTAAGCTCATCAGCATCAACCTTTCCGACGAGGAATACGCTTTCGGTGTTGACAAAAACCAGCCGGAGCTTCTTGAAGATGTAAACGCTTTCATCAAAAAGATTCTCTCTGACGGTACATTCGACAGCATTTGCAACAACTATTTCGGCGACGGCACACCAAAGGGTGTAGCTTCTGCAGAGCTTGACACATCAAAGGATCAGCTCATCGTTGCAACAAACGCTGAATTTGCTCCGTTTGAATATGTAGAAAACGATCTCTACTACGGTATCGATATGGAAGTTGCCGCACTTCTTGCTGAAGAGCTTGGCAAAGAGCTCGTTATCGACGATATGGACTTTGAAGCTGTTTGCACATCAGTTGGCGAAGGTAAATGTGATATCGCAATGGCAGGTCTTACAGTTTCTGAAAAGAGAAAAGAAATCGTTACTTTCACAGAGTCCTACTACGCAGCTTCTCAGCAAATCATCGTAAAGGCAGACGACACAAGATTTGACGCTTGCACAGACCTTGCTTCTGTTGAAGCAATTCTTGCTGAGCTTCCCGAAGGCACAAAGATTGGTGCTCAAGCAGGCACAACAGGTCAATCTTACATCGAAGGAAATGACGACCTCGAGTTTGCAGGCATCAAAAATGCAGAATGTGTTTCATACGACAGCGGCGCTCTTGCAGCACAGGATCTTCTTAACGGTAACATTGATTTCGTTATCATCGACGCAGCTCCTGCAGCAGCAATCGTAGCTTCGATCAACGGCTGATTTTAAAGAATAACGACGCAATACCTCACTGTTTCAGTGAGGCATTGTATTGTGTAAAGGATTATTAATATGCAAAATTTTGATGTAAAAATTGAAAAATTTCTTGAACAGTTTATAGGCAACAAGGCTTATGAGACCGTTCTTGAAGGTCTCGGCAATACAATGATTATAGCCGTGGCAGGTCTTATTATAGGTATTGCAATCGGTACTGTTATTGCAACAATACGAGTTTTACCTAAATACAAGACTTTGCCGAAGCTTCTTGACAGCATCTGTTCTTTCTATGTAGCCCTTTTCAGAGGTACCCCTATTGTAGTTCAGCTTCTTGTTTTCTACTATGTTCTTTTGCCTATTATCGGTCTTAACAGAGTGGACTCGCTTTATGTTGCAATACTCGTTTTCGGTATGAACAGCGGCGCATATATTTCTGAAATAATGCGTGGTGGTATCCTTTCTGTTGATATCGGACAGATGGAGGGCGGCAGAAGCGTTGGTATGAGCTACGGTGCTACAATGATTAAAATTGTTATACCACAGGCTATTAAAAACATTCTTCCGAGCTTAGGTAATGAATTTATCGCACTTGTAAAAGAAACCTCGGTTGTATCCTTTGTAGGTGCTATGGACCTTTACAAGGCTTTCAGAAACATAGGTAGCAGAACGTACGAATATATGGTACCGTATCTCGTTATGGCTCTTATCTATATTATTGTTGTTTTTGCGATTACAATGCTTATTAAGCTTATGGAAAGGAGGCTGCGTAAGAGTGATAGAAGTTAAAAATCTTTGCAAATCGTTCGGTGAAAACCATGTCCTCAAGGACATCAGCACCACAATCGAAAAAGGCGAAAAGGTTGTTGTTATCGGTCCGTCCGGCAGTGGTAAAAGTACATTCCTGCGTTGCCTTAACTGTATGGAAGACCCGACAAGCGGCTCAATAATTTTCGGCGGCGAGGATATTGCCGACCCAAAGGTTGATATAAACGTTCACCGTCAAAAAATGGGTATGGTTTTCCAGCACTTTAATTTGTTCAACAACAAAACTGTTATTGAAAACATAATGATGGCTCCCGTTTATGTGGGAACAAAAAATCTTAAAAAGCAAAAAAGAAACAATCTTCTTATTAAACTGCATCTCAAAAAAGGCGAAGTTCAACCTATTACAACAACGTCTGCACAAATCAAGCAAAACGCAAAGGACAAGGCTATAGAGCTTCTTAAAAGAATCGGTCTTGAAAAAAAAGCAGACGCCTACCCCTCCTCTCTTTCGGGCGGTCAAAAGCAAAGAGTTGCCATTGTTCGCTCACTCGCTATGGACCCTGATGTTATTCTCTTCGATGAGCCTACATCGGCTCTCGACCCTGAAATGGTTGGCGAGGTTCTCGAGCTTATGAAGGAGCTTGCAGACGCAGGTATGACAATGGTTGTTGTAACACACGAAATGGGCTTTGCAAGAGAAGTCGGTACAAGAATCGTCTTTATGGATGAAGGCAGATTTGTAGAAGAAGCGACTCCCGAGGAATTTTTCTCAAATCCTAAGAGCCCCAGAGCAATTGAATTTTTGTCGAAGGTTTTATAATACAAAAAGCGGCAGTAAAAACAGCCTGAAAAAAGGGGCTGTAAAAAAACAGCCTGAAAAAAATCCGAGATTCGTATAAAAGCGAGTCTCGGATATTTTTTTGTGTAATTGCAGAGAATATATGGAAAACTTTCAGTTTAAGCAGCGAGTTGTTTTGCTGTTTGCTTCAACCGGTATTTACGAATATTAAAAGCGCAAGAAATCATAGAAATTTCTAAAATTACACCTTTTAAGCCGCGTCTTCTTGCTCTTTTGTAAGCTCTGTTCCATTTTTCCTCTGCTTGCATATTTTTTTGTTCATACTAAGTAATGCGCTGAGGTAGCCACTTGTGCGTACTTGTTGGGAAACATCCCAAACCCTTTAACAATTTCAGAGAAATTGGCTACGCACCGTTGGTGCTTGGAAATGGGAATTTTTAAATTTCACTCACTAAAAGTTTCGAAAATAGTTCTCACTTTTTGTATGTCCACAGAGCCATATCAAATTTTCTCGGAGTCCAATTCAAGTTTGGAAACTGTTCATTAAGCAGTTTTGTTTTTTTACGCATAATATCAATTAAGATTGCGCTATCGCTTGCCGTGGTTAGCTGCTCCTTATGGGAGATTGGAGAAAGTTCGTCCTCCAAAGATGGTATTCCTTTCAGTAACTCAAGAGTGCGGTTGTCCGCTGTGCCAAAGTCTTCGGGAAATAAAACAGCCAACAATCCAGTTGCCCCACCATCAATGCCGAGACCTGATATTTGCAGAGCAACTTCAATGCAGCCCTCAATATTTGTATGATCCATAGAAAAGAGCATCCGTTGTATTGCTGCAAGCTCGTCCCACTTGCTTTTCTCAAGATACTGCTTCAATGCCTTTCTTGTTGTCGCAAGGCGGTTTGGCTTTGCGGCATACCGCCAGAAAAGATATTTATCATATAGAAAGAAATAGAACTCTATACCCGATAGCTGACGAATATCCTCAGCACGAACACGCCTTATGTATGATTCGATCCACCGTACATCAATATCCCGTCCTTCAATCAATTGGTCGTAGTTATCCAGTGCGTTCTTCCAGCCTTCTTCCGTTGCTGAAGTCCATAAGTCATTCAAAGTTCTATGAATTGATGTCATAGAATGTTTATCCTCCTTTTTTCAAAATCGTCGTTTTATTCTACGGAGTATTGCTCCTCGTAGCACATATTCATCAATGTAATTAGGTCACGAATAAAGACGCAGTGCGGTGTGTAAACACGAAAAAATTTACTGCCGGAAAAAACTTCGAGATATTTGTTGTACATTGTAATGTTAGACAGTTTGTTAAATCCAATGTCAAATCCATATCTTTCTGCAAGGAATACAATTCTCTCATTTGTGATATACAGCCGTCCCGGATATTCCGTTCTCACAGTTTTTCTAATCGCATTGCTTTGCCCGTTTGACCTGTGAATTGAGTATCCTTTCATTATACGCATACTGCTTCCGTGTGAACTGCTCCTATAGCCAGTAACGATATCTTCAGAATGATAAGAAAAGCCTTCTCCTTCAAAATAACAAGCTTCACCGGGATTCAAACGCATAGAAACATCCTGCAGTTCAATCTCGTCAAGCTTATCGCTGGCTGTCATATCTCCCAACATGAGAATCGTTCCTGCTTTGTATTTGGTAAATTTACCTCCCTCAGTAAAGCAACCGATGCAATAGAACACTGCCAAAATGATTACGATTGGAATAATAAAATTCATATCCGTTACCTCAGCAATACTTCATTATTTCAAACCGTATACGTCCCAATTCTCGCCCTTTGTGAAGATGCCATTTTCCCAAGCACCAACCACACATTCGCTTTTTGAACATTTTTCACGGGTATATACTGTTCCTGTAAATGGATAATTTTCACCAAGGCACTCATACATTCCATCACCAAGAAAAGCAAACAGACGTGGCTTTTTGTTGAAATCAATTCCTTTGTTTGCCCTGTCATAGCAATAATCAGACGGAATGATACTACCACTATTTGTTTGAAAGCGAGCACCGAGCAATTCATAAAGTTCCCTCAAGCTTACTTTATGATGCAAGCCGTATTCAGAAATAATCTCATTTACAATAATACGCATTTGTTCATCAATATGTGCTTTTTCAAAATTTCTTTTTTTCTCAAATACAATATATTTATTTTCAATATCAACCTCTACAACCGCATAATTGACACTCAACCAACTAAGTGCAATCGAGTGACTCGTTGTGTTCGCCCAAAACGCACGATGGGTATTAGCAGATTCGGGCAGCTTGAACTTTAGGATATCTTCAATCTCTCTATAAGAGAGCTTTATACGATTTTGATTGCTTGCATAAAGATAATCGGATAAAAAACGATACTTCTTACTTCCGGCAGGCAGCTCTATTTCTTGTGATTGAGTATTTGTTACTGTGTTTTCGAGCTTAGAAATTTTATCTTCCAATATCACAATTCTATTTAGCATATCAATGATGATTTTATCGTAGTCCATAACCCTACCTCCCAAATGATTTTCTTTAGTATAACACTGTTTTCGTGATGTGTCAATATATTTTTATGACTTTTTAGTATTTCTTATGACACATTGTTCGCGAGTCAAGTTTGAACTGCCCTATTTGTCGTCTCAAATCAACTTTTCTACTTTGTGAGATAGTTTATCAAAACAGAATCAAACACATTCATTAGTGTAATTTGTTTATTATATCGTGATTTGCGTTTTCGTGGATATATTCAAACAAAACAGTTAATATTTCACCCGTTTCACTTCTTTCGCTCCGCAGTGCGAAAAAAATGTATTTCAACCCTTAAACGCACAAAAACGACACCCAACCGAAGTTGAATGTCGTCTGTTTTGTTGTCCAAGCCTGCCTAACAGATGCCGATTTCATAAATCCTTCAAATTACTGTCTTATCGGCACACGGTGAATCACCTGCTTTTTGTATTAGTAATGAATTGGTTACGCCGTGAAACGTATGCCTTATGACATACATTAAGCCTAACTTCCTTGGCACTCCCTACTTTCTACTTCCTGCTCTCCTTTACTGCTCCAATGCTTAACTCACACTTTCCTGCTATGCCAAACCATATTGCCTATCGTTATCGGCGACATAAACATCTTAAGCTGTGCCTTTATTTCCTTGAGTGTCATTTTTCTCATTTCAATGTTGTTTAAAGACAAAGTCTCGATAGCGGAAAGCTGTTTTTCGGTGTCAATTGTTTTGTCGATTTCTACTGTAACAGTCCTGCTCTCTCCGGGTAACAAATCGAAATAGTTGTCGCTAAATGGCATTGTTGAAACAGAGCTTTTCACATTAACGAAACGAGCAAACTTATCGCACTGTACTGTAAGTGTGATTTTATCTTCGTCTGTGCTTTTTTTGACAGTAAGCTTTGCTTTAGGTAAGCACAGCTCTCTTTCTTTCAAAAGAAGATGAACCTTTCTTGCAATCTCAACACCGTCCCTGATAACGCTCACGCAAATACCCGTTTTCTTCGAATCGAATTTTTCGAGCATACCCTTTAGTGAGATGTTATATACTGTCATCTTGCTGTTTGCCTTAAGCGTAACATCTCTTTGTTTTTCGCAAAGGATACCCTTTTCAAAATCAAACACACTGCATTTAACTGTTGCTTCCGAGCTTTCGTTTAAGTCGTTAATAAGTACAGCCTTGAGCGTATCCTTTGTGTCCTCAAGCGATACTGTTACGGGTGCATTGAAATGCTTTGCGAAGTACTGCAACGCCTTATAGTTACCGTAGTAATCGTAGGATGACCAAGAGCAGGTTGGCCAGCAATCGTTAAACTGCCAATAAAGTGCGCCGTTGCATCTGCCTTTGTTTCTGCGCCAATGCTCTACTGCGTTTTGAATACAAAGAGCCTGTGTTATCTGCGAAAGATAAATGAAATCCTTGAAATTCTTTGGCATACCAAAATATGAATTAACATAATAAATTATTTTTTCGTTGCCGGTAAAGCACTTTTGGTGCGACAAGAAAACCTTACTGTCAAGCAAATAGTCTTTTTCTTCAGCAAAACTTTCAATTGTTTTCATATCGGGCAGACTTTCAAAGCCAAACTCACTGCAAAATCTGGTAAAGCGTTTGCGATAAATATTCATATCGGCAAGACCGTGCCATACACTCCATATATGCGTATCACCCGAATTATCGCTATCCGTTTCCTTACCGTAGTCAATTCCGCAGGGTGAGCCTGAAATAAACGGTGTTATGCCGTCAAGCTCTGCCACCCACTCTTTAAGTATGCCGTAGAAAAACTCTTTTGTAGCCGAGATGTATTCTCTTAAATGCATCCAGCCCCCTGCCATAGTTTCAATTTCGTTGTTACCACACCACAAAGCAAGACAAGGGTGGTCTTTTATTCTTTTTATATTGTATTCGACTTCACTTCTTACATTTTGCAAAAATTCCTTGTTAAAAAACGGATACGGCATACAAGCAAACTGAAAATCTTGCCAAACAAGAATACCCATTTCATCGCAAAGTGTCAGCAATTCATCGGGTGCATAATAGCCACCACCCCATACACGAAGCATATTGAAGTTACTAAAGCGCATAGCCTTTGCAAGCTTTTCAAGCTCCGCTTTTGTCTGCCTTGATATGAAGCTATCCCCGGGTATGTAGTCTGCTCCCTTTGCAAAAATCGCAACACCGTTGAGCTTAAAGCAGAAATTGTGTCCGTACTCGTCCTTTTCTCTGCAAAGCTCTATTGTGCGAAGTCCAATTGTCTTTTTCTTACTGTCCACTACCTCACCGTTTGCAAAAAGCTCTGCCTTAATTGTATATAACGGCTGTGTATTCTTCCCTGAAAGCTCATACGTCCACCAAAGCTCAGGCTTTTCGATAAGAAATTTTGCACTGTCAGCTTCGATTATTTCTTCTTTTCCGTCGGGATGAATAAGTGTTACAGCGATTTTCGTTTCGCACTCGCACAGCTTTTCACTTTCACACAACACAGCTACCTCTACGCTTGCGTCTTCATTATGCTTTTGCGAAATTTTAAGATTTGTTATTTTTGCACTTTTTTTGCCTTCAATATAAATATCTCCGGTAATTCCGCTCGGCGGCAAAACAGGCCCCCAGTCCCAGCCGAAATGGTAGGCAGGCTTTCTTATAAACGCAACACCGTTTTGCCCGTTTGCATTAGGCGGTACTGCTACCCCTTTGCACTTTTCTTTCACATAATTCACAGGAGAAATAAAGTCTATTCTGATTTCGTTCTCTCCTTGCTTTATGTTTTCTTTTATATCAATGCAATGTTCTGTAAAGCAGTTTTCACACCTTTTAACCAAAGCGCCGTTTATGTAAACGTCGCACACAGTATCAAGCATTTTTGCAACAAGAATTATTTCATCGCAGGATAAAATCTCATTATCTATATTAAACTTACGAAAGTATATCCAATCTTTTTCTGCCACAAAGTAGCAAGCCTTTTCATTTGTTCCTGCAAACGGGTCAGCAATAACACCGTTTTTCATTAAATCGAGATAGTTACAGCCCGGAACGACTGACTCAAAGCTTTTTTCTTCATCTGCTCGTTTAAAATTCCATTTGCCGGCAAGTGAAATTATCATAATGAGCTCTCCTTTAACATTTATTGGTACTGCATTTATTATATATTATAAGCTACCCAAGAGCAAGTACTTGCAGACAAAAAAGAGACTGCCCTGAGTGTGTTCCGCTCGGCAGTCCCTTTCGTATTAAATTTACTTTAGTCGTCTATTTCTTTCTCGTATCTTAAAACCTTTCCGGAATAAGCATCTATATCATAGCTGTAGTCATACTTTCCGTACTCAAAATCTACCTCGTATACTTTTACACCGTATTGAGTGTCAAGCTCACACTCTAAGCCTCTGACAGCACTGCTTGTAAGTCCTGCGTGTTCCAGGGCAACACTCTTTGCTTTTGCTGCGCCTATCAAGGTTTTAGATGCAGATGAGCCGGAGGAGGTTCCTGTTGTCTTTCCCTTAACTACATCGGAAAATTCACCGTAGTAGGCTGTTCCGTCATACTTAAAATATGCCCTTACCTTAACTTTATAGGTAACTCCGTTTTTAAGACCTGTTACTTTAGCAGAATTTGTCTTAACGGTTTTCGCCTTAACATATTTTCCCTTTGCCGAATCATAAACATAAACCTGATAGCCTGTTGCTCTTTTCACCTTTGACCATTTAAGTGTAAGGCTTGTTTTACCCTTTGCGCTAACCTTGAGATTATCTACTTCATCGGGGTCTGTTGCTGAAACAAGAACTGAAGAATAGCTGCCGTAAACCGTATTTGTTGCTGTTTTTTTGTAAGCTCTTACTCGGAACTTGTAGCTCTTTGCACTGTAAAGATCTTCTACTTCGTATTTATTTGTTTTAGAAGTTCCTACCTTTGACCACTTATCAAGACTTTCGTTATACATATAAATCTGATATCCCGTTGCAGATGAAACCTTTGACCACTTCAAATTGATTTCGTCATCGTCTATGTTGTACGCCTTAAGATTTGTTACCTTTGAAAGAGCACTCGCCGTTACGGTCGATACCGATACCACCGAGAACAAAAGGAAAACCGTCAAAAGTAATGATGTTAATTTTTTCATAATATTCACCTCATTTAATTTTTAGTTTTAGATTATCTCATTCAAATTACCCTCTGCTTTATACAGTTTATAATAAAGCAGAGCATTTAATAATAAGTTTCCTTTTCCTGCTTATATTAGTCATTATCTTTCTCACCTTTCTGTGTTTAATTACTTTCTTTCCTTTACAACCACATAATACCCCACGAAGATTAAAGAACGATTAGAAAAACCAAATTTTTACACAAAACTTATATAGAATTCTTATCTAAAATAACAGTTGCTTTTTTATGTTATAATTGATAAAATATAATTTAGAATATTTAGCAACTGGAACAGGAGTTTCCGTATGAGTAATCAAAACAATTATTGCAAAGGAACCTTTCTTAATATCCCTGAAGAAAAACGCAACAAGATTCTTTCTGTTGCTATGAGCGAATTTGCAAACAACGGATTCGATAATGCCAATATCAACACAATAGCAAAAAAAGCAGGTGTGAGTGTTGGTTCTCTTTACAAATATTTTAATACAAAAACCGATTTGTTTCTCACAAGCGTAAACTATGGCATATCTGCTCTCAACAACATAATTGATTCTGTGGTTAATTCGGATGAAGATGTTATGACAAAGCTCGAAAAGCTAATCAGAATTGCCATTGAGTATTCAAGAAGAAATAATGTTTTAATAAAGCTTTATAACGAATTCACAAGCGAGGGAAACTCTGACCTTGCAAAAAAAATCGCTTTCGATATTGAAAGTATAACCTCTGCGGCATACAAAAAAGCTATAGTTGAGGGGCAAGTTTCCGGTGATATACGAACGGATATCGACCCCGGTATGGCGGCATTTTTAGTGGATAATCTTCTTATGAATATTCAGTTTTCCTACGCTTGCGATTATTACTGTGAAAGATACAAAATATATTCGGGTAACGATATCTTCCAAAAGGATGAATTTGCAATCGAAAATATTTTGCGTTTTATCAAATCAGCACTTAAACCGTAATTTAATTTGAAAGGAATATAAAATATGAAATACGCACTCGCTTATGATATCGGTACAACCGGTGTCAAAACCTGTCTTTTTGAAATCGACGAATCAATAAAGCTCATAGCTGATGCTATTGAGGGATACGAGCTTTACATTATGCCTGACGGTGGTGCAGAGCAAGATCCCGATGAATGGTGGGCTGCTATGTGCAAAACCACAAAAGAGCTTTTCACTAAAACAAGCATAAAGCCCGAACAGGTTGACGGTATTTCTTTCTGCTCACAGGCACAAGGCCTCGTTCTTGTAAATAAAGAGGGCAGACATATTCGCCGCGCTTTCAGTTATATGGACCAAAGAGCCAGAAAGGAACAAAAGGAACTTATGGACCACGGCTTTTTGCATCAAATTGCAGGTGCAAGTCTTCCTAAGCTTCTTGTTTCTCTTGCAAAAACAGGTGCAGTGGCAGCCAGTGTTAAGGATCCCGTTTTTAAATATAATTGGGTTAAAAATAACGAGTCCGACAATTTTGAAAAGGTATATAAATGGCTCGATGTAAAGGAAGCTCTCATTGCACGTATGACAGGCAAGTTCATTATGACTGAGGACTCTGCTTTCGGTACACTTCTTTACGATATACATAAAAAGGCTTGGAGCCCTGAGGTTTGCAAAATTCTCCATGTTGATATGAATCACCTTCCCGACATTGTTAAATCTACCGATTCTGTCGGCGGACTTACTGCACAGGCTGCTGAGGAGTTAGGTCTCAAAGAGGGCACCTTGGTATTCGGCGGCGGTATGGACGCTTCGCTCATCGGCGTTGGTGCAGGTGCAGTTAACAACAATGAAACTCACGTATATATGGGTACATCCGGTTGGGTTTCCACCGTTGTTGATAAGAGCATTGTTGACGCTTCGGCTATGATTGCAGCCGTTGTTGGCGCAAGACCGGGATACTACAACTACTTCGCAGAGCTTGAAACTGCAGGTAAGTGCCTTGAATGGGTTAAGAATCATCTCGCTCTCGATGAAATCGGTATCTACCTTAAAAAGACAGACATTTCCGAGGACATAGAAAGCGAATATACAAATCTCTATCAATATCTTTCATCTGTTATCGAGCAGGTTCCTGCAGGCTCAAACGGTGTTATGTTTACTCCTTGGCTTCACGGTAACCGTTGCCCGTTTGAAGACCCTAACTCAAGAGGTATGTTCTTTAACCTCAGCATTGAAACCGGCAAGAGCGAAATGATTCGTGCTGTTGTTGAGGGTGTTTGTATGCATATGAGATGGATGCTTGAAACTCACGAAAAGAAAACCAAGACATCAAATGTTATTCGTTTCGTAGGCGGTGGCGCACTTAACGATTCCACAAGCCAGATTCTTGCCGACTGCACAGGCAGAGTGGTTGAAACCGTTCCAAGTCCTCAAAATGTAGGTGCTGTAGGTGCTGCTATTATTGTTGCTACAGGTCTCGGTGTTATCGACTCTATCGAAAAAGCAAACCTTCTTATAGATGCTGAAAAGAGATTTACTCCCAACAAGACTAACAAGGCTGTTTATGACAAGATGTTTGCGGCTTACAAGGAGCTTTATCCTGCAAACAAGAAAGTGTTTAAGATGCTTAACGGCTGATAAATATTTTAACGAGGTAGGTTTTTGCCTACCTCGTTTGTTTACTTTTTTGTTTGCTTGTGGTAGAATCATATGATGAAAGAATTAAGTTTGAAAGTTGGCTAAATGTGAAAAATAATATTTTTATAAGGAAACTAATATCATCAATATTCATCACAGCGTTGTTGATATACTTTATGATAAAAACAACAAGTCCCAAAATTATTTTTGTTCCGTTTTTAATTTGCAGTATCGCTATGATAGGAAAAAGCATCGGATTGATTCTTGATAAAAGGAAATGTGCAACGGTCTTTGACAAAATATTTAAAGGTGGATTTTTGCTGTTTTGGTTTGGTTTTCTTTTTGTAGCTTGTTACATCAGCATTAAAGAAAAAAGCTACAGCTTAACTGTGTTCTCGTTGCCGTTTTGGCTGGTTGGAAGCTATTTCTTAAAGAACAAATTTCTAAATATGGAGCCAAAGGACAAAGCAACATCAAAGTTTAACTTCGTGAAAATCAGCAGCTCAGCATTGGTACTTGTGGTAATATTGTCGGGGCTTGTACTGTTATTTTTGGGTATTGCTAAGGTCAACAAGACAATGATTTTCGCAGGGGCATTCTTTACCTTTGGTGCATTTGCTTTTATACTGTTTGGTTTGACCGCTTTAGGCTATTTTGACAAGCTGAAATTCGATGTGTTGGGAATGTATGTCGGTATTCTTTTTGTAGCAATAGGAATCGGAATTCCGGCACTTAAATATGCCGATACACTTTCCCTATCAGAAACGGTTAAAGCATTTAATTTTTGGATTTTAATACCGATAATGTTAGTTGTTGCCGGTGTGTTGCAAATTGTGAAATGCTTAAGAAATATGAAACAATGAACTTGAAATTAACGAGGTAGAATTATGAATGTTAGCACTCACTATGATATGTTAATAGACGAAAACAACGATTCTTTTCGAGACGGACCCGTTTTGCAGGAATATATGAATCAATGGGACGGTCAAATTTTTATAGATTCCATGAAACTCCAAAGCACAAAACGAGTGCTCGAAATTGGAGTTGGCACAGGTAGACTTGCCGCAAAAGTTGCTCCGCTTTGTTTGAGTTTTTGTGGAATTGACATTTCTCCAAAAACTATTGAAAGGGCAAGAGAGAATCTTGCAGATCACAAAAACGTTGAATTGATTTGCTCCGATTTTGCCCTATTTGAATTCCAAAGCACATTTGATGTTATTTATTCCTCGCTTACAATGATGCACTTCGAAAACAAAGAGCAAATAATTGCAAAGGTCGATGCTTTGCTGTGTGCCAAAGGAGTATTTTGTTTATCCATTGATAAAAGCCAAAGCGAATACATTGATATAGGAACTCGAAAAATCAAAATATATCCTGACTCATTAGACAACATTAAATCAATTATAAATACTTCTTCTATGAGTATCAAAGATACTTTTGAAACTGAATTTGCCCATATCATTGTTTGCACTAAATAAACACTACATTTAACATAAAAACTCCCCGTTTCAAACAGGGAGTTTCATTTTTACATTTCAGCAAGTTTCTTTTCCATATCAGCAATTTCACTGAGCACACATTCGGGTGCAGGTCCACCCTTAACAGTTCTCTTGCTCACACATTCATCAAGGTCGATAGCCTTATATACATCCTCATCAAATATATCGCAAATCGCCTTATATTCCTCAATCGGCAAGGTTTCAAGTGTGAGACCCTTGTCAATGCAAAGAGCCACAAGCATACCTGTTGCCTTATAAGCGTCCCTGAAAGGAAGTCCTTTGTATACAAGATAGTCTGCACAGTCTGTAGCGTTAATGAAGCCACGAGCTGCAGCGTTTCTCATATTCTCACGAAGAACGGTTGCAGTGTCGAGCATCGGAGCGAAGGTGTCAAGACACATTATAACAGTGTCTACCGCATCAAATACAGCCTCTTTGTCCTCCTGCATATCCTTGTTATAGGCAAGAGGAATACCTTTCATAACTGTGAGAAGTGTTTGCAAATCACCGAACACTCTGCCCGACTTACCTCTTACAAGTTCTGCGATATCAGGGTTCTTTTTCTGCGGCATAATGCTGCTGCCGGTT
>CAZNQI010000001.1:0-31501 GCA_964575375.1 uncultured Faecalibacterium sp. | reverse complement strand
GGAGCTTGCGACGACGAGACAGAGGGGTAAATCAACCATAAATCGGTACACAGCCAAATTAAATTGACTTTATTATATCAATTTAGTATAATAGCCTTTGAAAAGAAAAGGAAGTGATTAAAATACAGTTAGACGACAAAACAAAAGAACGTTTATTGTCCTTTGCTTTGTGGTGTGATGAACAAACCTATATTTTCAGAAAACCGAAATATTCAAGCGAAAAGAAAAATAAGAAACCTCTGCTTTTGATTTTTAAGGTACTGTTTATTGTTCCGGCAGTTTTCGCTTTAACCTTCTTCGTTTTTTATAATACAATTAATATAACGAGAGTTTTTTGCGGTAACGAATATGATACAGTTATGACTTTCAATTCAAGTGCCGAAGAAGTCGTGGAAAAGTCAAAATTCAAATTAAACGAAGACGACAAGCTTGTCCTTGACTTTTTTAGTGAGGATGAAAACAGAAACAGCATATTTATTGCAAAGCAACAAAATGTTTTAATTTATGTTGACGGAGAGCTTAAAAAAAGTGTTTCGGTAACAGGAACCGTAGGTGATGCTTTAGATATTGCCGGAATTAAGCTATCAGACGACGACAAAATCAACTTTAGTAAAAGCAGTATCATCACAAGCGATATACAAATCAAAATCGAAAGCGCTTTCACTGTAACCATTGTTGCAGACGCAGAGACAAAGAAGGTTAAAACAACATCAAATACTGTTGAAAATATTTTAAAGCTCAATGGTATAAATTTCGATGAAGATGACGAGATTACACCTTCCGTTGATGAAAAAATATCCGAAAAAACAAAGATAGTTCTTAAAAGAGTTACATTAAAAAACAAAACCAGAACCGTTAAAACTACATACGAAACAATAACAGAATATTCGGATGAAATGTATACCGACCAAAGCAAGATTAAAACAAAAGGTAAGGATGGCAAAATCAAGGAGTATTACACCGAAAAATATATTGACGGCAAGCTTTCAGACACAACCGTTTATAAAACTAAAGTAATAAAGGAAAAGGTAGACAAGGTTGTAGTAAAGGGTACAAAAGAAAGACCTCTAAACTATGTTTACGGTACAAGAGTATTTTCAGAGCTGACTCCGCCGTTTGAAATTGAGCTTGACAGCACAAACAGACCGACAACATATATAAAAAGAATAACAGGTACCGCAACTGCATATTGTGGCGGTGGTATTACTTCAACAGGTGCCGCCGCAATGCCCGGCAGAGTAGCTGTTAACCCAAAGCAAATTCCTTACGGAACAAAAATGTACATTGTCTCCTCTGACGGAAAGTACTGTTACGGCTACAGCGTTGCAAGCGATACAGGTGGTTTTGCACGTCAAGGCAGTGCAACGGTCGATTTATATATGCACTCCTACACTGACTGTATCCAATTCGGCAGACGAAGTGTTGACATTTATATTTTAGAGTGGGGATAAAATAATAGCCATTTCCTAATTTGTGGTGGATTTTAAAGATAAGTAATTATAATAAGTTGCGTCGGACTTTGCGAATTTTCCGACAGTTCCTCATTCTATCGGTACAAAGCCTTAAAAACATAAAACCATTGTATCAGCTGAATTTTCGGCTTTTACAATGGTTTTTATCATATAAAATTTCCTCTATAAAAAGGTTTCAAAGCTCTTATGTTTTTTCAGTCCCTTTCTTTTTCAACTTTGCTGTAAAAAAAAGCTTTAATAAGGCTCGTTTACTTTCAGTACCGGAACAAAACAAGCTTTCTTTCTGCTTTTACCTACTTAAATCTTTATTTCTAAATACAATTCACGCAAAAAGCCCCGTCATACGACGGGGCTTTAAGTTGGTTATTTAACATCAGTTTTAGCTGATATTATTTGAAGATACCGAAAATCTTCTGGAAGAATTCCTTAATCTTCTTAATGATTCTCTGGAACCAGTTGAGTGATTCTTCTGCATCCTGAACTGCATCTTCGTGGTCTTGGTCGTCACCAACGGTGTCGTACCAAACACCTGTAAGCTGTTCAAGAGCCTTTGCGATACTACCGTATGCGCAAGTTGAACCATCAGCAAGTGCTGCGAAGAGATCATCGAATATCTGCTGAACTTGAGCAACATTACCCATGAGACCTGCATCAATTACGATAGCGAAGCCAAGTGCATGGAAGAGAGCTGCAACAATGATTTCTGATGTGTTGTAGCTGTCAAGGATGTTGAACAATTCGTTCACACCATATCTTACAGTTTGCTGTGCGCCACTCTTAAGTTCGAAGAAATCAATGAGCCACTGGATAAGAGATTCTCTGTTGTGATCGTCTGCGAACATTTCGATTGCCCAGTTGAGTACCCAGTAGAGTGTATCACCCTTATTTGCTACAACAGAAGCCTGAACAGGACGTCCGTTAATGTTCTTGTAGTAGCTTGTCGGGCTGTTTTCGATACCCTCTTTATTTGCTGCTGTGTAATCACTGTACTCGTCTGCTGTCATAAACTTAGCATAGGAGTTAGCTTCGAGTGAGCGTGATGTTGCTGTTGAGAAGTTCATATATTCGCCGCCCTGCTCTGCAAGCTCTACCCAATCAAGAACAGGAATCTTGAAGTTGTACTTGTTATCAAGGATTACGATACCGATATCGAAGCTGTGAAGAAGTTCTTCAAGGTTCAGATACGATTCGAGATCTACACCGAGAAGCGGTAATACGAATTCAAGTACCGGATAGATTGGAGCAAGCAAGTTCTTCACTGTAAGAAGGAGACCATCGTTAGAGAAGAAGTATGCAAGGTTCGGAAGAATTGAAAGAAGTGTGTCAACAGGAGCGTCAAGAAGTTTGTCAGCGAAGAATGCTATTCTGTTAAGGATGTAACCGAGAAGTTGAGTTTCATCCTTTTCAACCATACCTCTGTATACGTCTACAGATGCTACATCAGAAGCGCTGAGACCGAATGCTTCGAGGAGAGGAATGATAGCATAATCGTAACCGTTACCGCCGCCGATTTGAACGATATCCATAACATTGAGTTCAAGACCTTCACCAATGAGGAGAAGCTGAAGAACATCGTTAAGCGGTGAAAGGAAGCCTGCGAGAGCTTGAACGAATGCGTAGAGATCGCCTTCACTGATGCCCCATGCGATGTTAGCTTCCTTGAAGGAGCCAACATTTGCCCATGTTGCGCCTTCGCCTGTTGCCTTGTTAAGGTGTGCTGCTGCACCCTTAAGGTAACTGCGTGTTGCAGCAAGCTCGCTTATCTTAGCTGCAAATGCGTTGATTGTAAGCGGAATTTCAACACCAAGATCAAGACCGGAAATTGTCTCGAGTATCGGAGCTACTGAATTGCTTGCAAGCAAGCCAACGATTGTGTCAACAAGTGAGTTAACTGTTGCGTTTGTGATGTAACCGGATACAAGGCTTCTTACAGATGTGCCGAGACCAGCCATTTCAAGTATATCTTCAATGAGTGCATCGAAGCCATTTGCAATGACGTCTACGCTGTCGTCTGTTAAGTAGAGTTCCTTATAAGTTACACCTGTAACGTTGATTGCTCTGTTCTGAACAGGCTGATAGTTGACTGAATCACCGAACAAGCTACCGATGATATCAACGATTTGTGTTGGGTCATCGATTACATTTTGGATAATTTCCTTGATTGCCGGATCGAGATTAAGATTTTCAATAAGTGAGTCAACATCTACAATGCTGAGTGCGAAGGTAATAACAGTCATAAATGTATCTGCTGCACCACCAACTACTGTGCTGTAGGATGTGCCGTTGTAGATATCGTACTTAGCATCGAGCTTAGTCTTAGCGAAGTCTATCTTACCGTCAGCATCCTTATCAGCTGCTGCTTGTGAAGCGAGAGCAAGCCAATCGATTTCAGCATTATCCTTAAGAAGCTTAGAGCCGTTAATTTCGATACCGCCGAGGATGTCGAGGAGCAATGCTGCAACTGCTTCGCCTGTTACTTGAACGTGAACACCTGCAGGAACTTCCGGATGAGCCTTACCGAGGTAGAGATCTACAACCTTATTTGTTGCTGTCTCGTTATTGATATCAGCAAGGTTGATGTCAATAGCGATCGGGAAGAATGTATCAACCTTTTCAAGGAGCATATTAATCGGAGCGATGAGGTTATCAATGATTGTTGTGATATCACCGTTACCGAGTACATAAGTGAGATTTGCAAGAATATCTGCAAGCCAGCTTACAGGATTTTGAAGAACACCGTCTTCGCCTGTTACCTTATCAACGATTTGCATAAGGATCGGATAAAGTACGCTGCCGTAGTTGTCTTCAACTTCTTGATCGTAGAGTTCTTGGCTCATAGCATCGATGCCGAGGAGTTCAAGAAGCGGGATGATTGAGTAGTTATAACCCATACCACCCATTACGTTTACTTCGTCAAGAACGCTGAGTGAAAGACCTGTTGATGTTTCACCGCTTGCGATGAAGTCTGCTTCAACCTGACCACCCTTAAGGATGATTGCAAGTATGCAGTCAAGAGGTGCGATGAAGTCGCAAAGAAGATTTACGAGATCCTCAAGACCTGTGATGCCCCATGCATAACCTGTGAATTCAAGAGTTGTTGAACCGTCTGCACCTGCTACTTCTTCGCTGTTAACTTCCCAAACTTGAGCCCAAGTAATGGTGTCGAGTGTTACAGCTGTGAAGCCTTCGTCAGCAGCGTGTGCTGTATTGTAAGCAACAACTGATGCGTCGAAGAAGGACTTAACCTTTGAACCGAAGTTATTGTTTGCGAATGCCTTAGGTGTAATGTTGAGATTTGTAAGACTTGTAAGCTCAGTTACATAACCGAGAATTGTGTCGATTGTAGCTGACGGAAGTCCTGCAAGAAGCTCAGTAATCATACCAACAAGCATATCAGCGATGTCGTCTGTCAAGAAGCCGTTTACAAGCTGTTCAAGGCTTGTTACTTCGTTGCCTGCTGAATCCTTAAGACCAACGAGGCCGAGAACTGTAGGAATGAGCTCGTCAAGGTTGCCAACGATGCTGCTGAACTGCTCTTGAGTTTGTGCATCATCAATAACAACTGTCTTATTGAGTACATCCTGGTTGTATGCTTTGTATTCAACGAGATACTTAGTGAGAAGTGCTAACAGTAAGTCGAGAAGCTCTTCTTCCTTACCTTCGAGACTTGTAACAATTCCGTAAACCATATTTTCAGAACCGTCTTCGTTTGTCTCTTGTACCTTGAGAAGCTCGCAAAGGATCTGTAAGAAGTCTTGTGAAAGAACAGTCTTAAGAACATACATGAGAGCATCGCCTGTATCAACGTGCCATGTATTTGCTGCATCACCGATATCATCCGGATCTACGAGATCTGCCGGATCGTCTACTTCGATAGCAACCTTTGAAAGCTGTACGAAGAAGTCGTCAGGAAGTGCGTTGATAACGTGGATAGGCTCTGCATTTTCTTTGAGAGTGCCGTCTGCGTTATATGCGCTGTCTTCGTAAATCTTAATGTTCGGAAGAAGTCCGTTAACGAGATCTACAAGTGCCTTACCGTTTTCGCCTGCGATACCGAGGATACCGCTGATTGTGAGTGTCTCACTCTTTGTGAATGTTACAAGGAGTGCGTCGAGCTCTGCTCTGGAGATTGTGCCTTCAAGAGCATCAACGAGTGAAAGTATCGGAGATACAAGGTTCGTAAGAACTACTTCAACACCGTTATTTGCAATAAGGTAGCTGAGGTTAGCAATAAGAACGATAATTGTATCGAACGGCTTTTCACCGAGTGTTTCAACAAGTGTGAATACATAATCAATTGTGTATCTGAGTGCGTCGATTGCATCGTCATCGTCGCCGAGAGCCTGCCATGTTGCACCCATTTCTTCAAGACCGAGACCCTTGAAGAGATAATAGATAGCGTTTTCGTAACCCTTATTACCGAGAAGCTTAATGTTTTCAACATTGTAGCCCTTAGCAATTTCAAGGTTACCACCTGTGAGCAAGAATGCAAGTACAGGTTCAACTGCTTCAAGGATATCGTAGATGTTGCCAAGGAATTCGTCCTTAGTATCAACGCCTGTGAAGATTGCATCGTATGTTGTTACATCGTCTGTTGTGTCTTCTGTACCCTTAGTATCAACAGTGCTGTGTGCAGCCTTTACGTCTGCCCATGTGATTGCTTGTGTACCTTCGATTGCATTGCCGTCAGCATCATATTCAGGTGTGCCTGTACCGGTTGCTGCATTTACATAAGCGATAAGCTCTGCGTTGCCGCTTGCCTGTGCAAATGCTACAGGTGAAAGGTCAATACCAAGCAGATCGTTGAGTGTTGTGCAGAGGCTTTCGCTGAGAGCTCCGCCGAGTGCGCCAACAAGGAGATCTGTGATTGTCTTCATCATATCGTTTGTGAAGACCATATCGTTAAGGAGTGTGTTGATGATGTGTGTCAAAACAGGTGTGCCGTTAGGTACATTTGCTGATGCATCAACAACAGTATCCATAAGTGAGCCTTCTTCAATGTTTTCACCTGCGATGAGAGGAAGAACAACAGGAATTGCCTTGCCGATGAGTCTGTCGAGTGTTTCGATTGCTGCATCTGCATTTGCAACGTTGTAGTCAACATCGCCGAGGAACTTGAAGATCATATCAAGTGTCTTGATCTCATATTCACCTGTAAGTACAAGTACTACTGCACCGATAAGGTTAACAAGACCATCGTTATCTGAAAGAAGATCATCAATAAGTCCGTCGAGTGTAGGATCAAGTTCTGCATCACCAAGAAGTCCGAGAACGAGGTCCTTAATTACAGCTACGTTAGCATCTGAAAGAACAGCGTTAAGGATTGTTACAAGTGAATCAGCAGGATCTCCTGTGATGTTCTTGTAAGGATCGTTACCTGTACCGGTTACAGTTGTGTTGTTGTAGCCGTATACCATTGAAGATTCTGTGTAAACGATATCACCGTTTTCATCTCTTACAGCCATAGCTGCTGCAAGCTCAAGCCAGTTAAGATCAAGTGTGAGGCCGAGAGGTTCACCGTTAACCTTAATGCCGGAAAGGATACCGCTGATGAGATCGTTAAGAGCTGATGCCTTAACATCGAATACGAAGCCGGGTTCAAGACCCTTCTTGTTTTCGATATCAAATTCAAACTTGAATGCACCGTCAACGATACCAACGAAGATGCTGATCGGATATACTTCGCAAACCTGATCGAGAATTTCAACAACAGGAGCAACAAGGTTAGCAACGATTGTGTTGATACCTTCTGAACCGATGAAGTAGAAGAGATTTGCTACAAGACCGAGAACTTCGCTTATCGGAGCTGCAAGAATTGTGTTAACTCTTGTTACGATTGTATCAAGTATATACTTGAGCGATGAGCCGTCTGCCTGTGCCTGAAGTTCGTATTCAGCCTGAGTGAGAACATCTGCACCGAGAGCTTCAAGAAGAGGAACGATCGCATAGTTGTAACCGTAACCACCGTTGATTCTGATGTCTGCACGACGTTGCTTATCTTCGTCTTCAAGAGCGATGATTTGTTCACCGCAAAGAAGTACCTGGAATACGATATCAAGCGGCATAAGAAGGTCTGCTGCGAAGTTAATTACATCTTCAAGAGTATTAAGACCGAAGTCATAACCGTTCCATGTGTAAGTATCGTCTTCGCCCTTTGTAAAGTGTGCATCACGAACCTCTGCCCAAGTTTCAGCATCGCCGATGAAGTCTGCGAGTGAAGAACCGAACTTAGCAGATGTCTTGAATGTCTGCGGATCGATGTGGAGATCGAGGTTAGTAAGATCATTTACATAACCGATGATTGCATCGAGGTTAAGACCTGCAAGAGCAGGAACAAGAGCATTCATAATGAGCTTGCCGAGATCTGCGTTCTTAAGAAGGCCGTCTACAAGTGCACCGAGGTCGCTGTCCTGACCGAGGAGGCCGAGAACTGTACCGAGAAGTGCATCGAGTGCTGTGATTGCATCCGGAAGTGCTTCTGCGATTTCGCCTGCATTATCCTGGAATGCTGTGTAATCAGCCGCATCACCTGTGAGATCTGTCTGAGGAATCTTATTGTAAGATACTGTGTAATTTTCAAGGAACATGAGGATGAGATCAACAACTGCCATTTCCTTATCAGCAAGACCTGTAAGGATAGTTGTTAATGTATCACCTTCTGCTGCGTTAGGATTAATTATGTTTGCAAGAACCTTAAGGAAGCTGTCGCTGAGAACTGTGTCAAGGATGTACATAAGAGTTTCAGCTGCATCGTAGGTCCAGCTTTCAGCTATTGTTTCGTTTTCAACAAGACCTGTTTCAGGAGTTGTTACATCAACTGCATACTTGGAAAGTTCAACGAAGAAGTTATCCGGAAGAAGCTTGAGTGTATCAACTACGTTGCCGTCTGCATCCTTAATTTCAAGACCGCCGATAATACCATTGAGAAGCTCAACAAGGTTTGCACCGCCGTTGTTACCGATTTCAATGATGTCTGTAAGACCGTAGCCCTTACCACCGATTACAAGGAAGGATGACAAGATAGCATCGATCTGATCTCTTGAGATAACTGACTCAAGAAGGTCAAGGATTGAGAATACAGGAGCGAGAAGATTCTTGATGATCGGTTCAAGGTTGTCGTTAGCAAGAAGATATGACAAGCCTGCAACGAGTTTGAGGATAGTGTTGAGAGGAGCTGCACCGAGCTTTTCAACAAGACCGTCGTTTTCAGTATTTGTTCTGTCGCCGAGGAGACCGTCAACAAGCTTATCGAGAGCTTCTGTTGAGGTGTCTGCTTCGGCAAGATCAATACCGAGAGCCTTGAACAACGGAACAAGAGCTGTATTATATGCGTCGCCACCCGGAAGTGAAACTGCCTTATCAAGAAGGTCTATTGAACCGCCTGCAAGGATGAAGTCAAGAACCGGATTAAGCGGAACGAGAAGATCGAGAACTGAGTCAACGAATTCTGCTGTGCTGAGCTTGCCGTCTGTACCTGCAAGGTTCCATTCGTAAGCTACAGCTTCACCGTCGGCATCGCTGTGTGCTGCCCATACGTCAGCCCAAGTGATAGCCTTGCCTTCTTCGCTTTCTGCCTCGTTTACGTATGCGAGTATCTTAGCGTTACCTGTTGCTGTTGCGAACGCTACAGGAGCAAGGTCGATACCGAGAAGTTCATTGAGAGTACCACAGAGATCTGCTGTTAAGAATCCGCCGAGAGCCTTAACAAGTATGCCGATCAGCTTGTCATAGTTTTCTTCTGTGAAGAGAAGAGTATTGAGAAGGTAATCAATCATACCGCTGAGGTCTGAGGAGTTAACTGCTGCTGTGCGAAGATCGCTTACAATACCTGTTGCGTCTTCCTTAATGAACATTGTAACAAGTTCAGGAACTTCACGAGTGATTATAGCGTCAAGCTTTGTAATAGCTGTGTTGAGTGAAGCTTGATCCTCTGTGTTGCCTGCGAAGAATGTGAGTACACCAAGATACTTATAGATTACCGGATAAGTAGTGATATCATATTCACCGCTAAGGAGAAGAACAACTACAGAAATGAGTTCCTTAAGACCGTTTTCTTCGTAGATAATATCGTAGAGAAGACCCTTGAGGTTGAACTCGTCATTAGCTTCACCTGTCTCGTTGTTGATACCGTCCATGCCGTTAAGAGCATCGCCGAGGAGACCTTCAATGAGTTGAGCTATTGCGTATGTGTTTTCCTTTGTAAGGATTGCGTTAATGAGTGTTGTGAATGTATCTTCAGCATCACCAATAATGTTGTACCATGTTGCCGGAACAACATTTCCGTCTGCATCAACCTTAACTTGAGCTGTCGGAATTTCAACAACTGCAGGATTCTTGCCTTCAACAGCTGTAAGAGTTACTGTTGTCTCTGTGCCGTTGATTATCATTACTGTTGTAAGAGTGCCGTCTTCAGCCTTCTTAACATCGCTTTCTGCTATCCAAACTGTTACATTTGAACCAAGCTTATCGGTTGTGTATGCATTCTTAGCTGCTGCCATTTGAGCTGCGATTTCGAGCCAGTCGATATCAAGGCTGATACCAAGAGGATCCTTTTCGCCATCACCGTCAATGTCAACTACCTTGAGACCTGCAAGGAGATCGTTTACAAGAGAGATGATGTCATTAGCTGCAACGTTGATGTTTACGCCTGCCGGAACATTCTTAGCAGCGTCGTCACCGAGCTCGTATTCGAAGATTGTCTCTGCACCAAGGTCAACCTTAACACCAATATGGAATACAGGGTCAATCTTGTTAAGGAGATAGTTAACAAATGCGAGAAGGTTAGATGCTACATTGTTGATGCCATCTGTACCGATGAAGTAGAAGATGTTTGCAAGCATCGGAAGGAGTGTTGCAATAGGAGCATCGAGAAGTGTTTCAACCTTTTCGATGATTGCGTTGAGGATCGGGTAGAGATGACCCTTACCGTCAACTGTGTCTGTACCTACTGCGAGTGCGATGTATTCTTCTTCGCTGAGAGCTTCGATACCGAATGCTTCAAGAAGCGGGATGATTGCATAGTTGTAGCCTTCGCCACCGTTTACACGGATATCGTCGCCACGAGTGCCGTCTTCATTGTAATCAGGAATTGCAATGATTTGTTCACCTGTGAGGAGAAGTTCAAATACAACATCGAGTGGCATAAGGAGATCGCAAACGAGATTTACAATACCGTCGAATCTGCCTGTGCCTGCAGGAAGTGTACCTTCAAGGCCGAGCTTCCAATCAAATTTATCGATTGTGTAAGTAATCTTACCGTCAGCATCAGGTTCTGAAGCTGTGAAGCGATTATCACGTACCTCTGCCCATGTCTTTGCTGTACCGATGAAGGTTGCAAGTTCTGAACCAAAGCGTGCATTCTGAACGAATGTCTGCGGATCAAGAGCGAGGTCAAGGTTAGTAAGCTGCTTCACGTAATTGAGAATGTCATCGAGGTTAAGATTTGCAAGTGCAGGAACAAGAAGTTCCATAAGCATATTTGCAAGATCTACTTTATTAATGAGATTTGCTACGAGACCTTCGAGTGAATCAGCATCAGCAACGAGCATACTAATTACTGCTGCGATGATAGGATCGAGAGCTGCAAGAGCTGCTGCAAGGTTGTCGTCGTTCATCGGAGCATTGTGCTGTACGTCAATCTTATCGATTGGCTGACGAGTGTACTCAGTATATGTTACTGTGTAATCTGTAAGCAGAGTGATGATAATGTCAACGATGTTATCTTGCTTACCTGCAAGACCGAGGATGATACCTTCAAGCATATCAACCTTATCGTCATTTACATTAACACCAAGCTTTGTTGCAAGAGCTGTAAGGAAGTCTGTTGAGCATACTGTTGAAAGAACATACATAAGACCGTCTGCTCCGTCAACTGTAAAGTCTGTAACATACTTATGTTCAGGCTGATAGTCATAGCCCAATTCGTCTTCTCCAAGTGTTACAACATCACTTGCTTTATAGTCGATTGCATATTCTGCAACCTTAAGGAAGAAGTCGTCAGGAAGAAGGTTAATTGCGTATGTTTCACCTGTTGTTGCGTCGGTGATTTCAACTGAGCCGATAAGCTCGTTAACCATTGCAACAAGCTCTTCACCGTAATCGCCTGCGATATCAGCAATATCGTTAAGGTCCATATTGATAAGACCCTTAAGCAGTGCATTGATATCGTCCATTCCGATAACTCCGCTAAGGAGTGAAAGGAGGCCTGTGATTGGAGCGAGGATACCGTTAACTGCTTCTTCAACACCGTCGGATGCGAGGAAGTATGAAAGTCCTGCTACCACGTCAACGATTGTATTGATAGGTGCATTGCCTACCTTGTCAACGATATTAAGAATACCGCCAAGGAGAGCTTCTACACAATCAACTGCTGTTGCATTTGCCTTTGTTACTGAAATATCTTCGCCGAGAGCCATGCCGAGAGGAACAATTACGTTATCCCAGCCGTTGCCGCCCTGGAGCTTAATGCCGTCTATAAGGATAGCGATATCTTCACCTCTGAAGAGGAATTCGAGAACTTTATTGAACGGAGCGATGATTTCGAGGATGATATCAACGAAGAGTGCTTCTCTTGCATCAGCATCAGCTGCAGTTGCAAGACCCCACTTGTGGTCAATAACAACCTTTGAAAGCTGCTTGCCGTCTTCGCCGTTCTTAGCAGTTACACTATAGGTAATGCCTTCAGCATCAACATATTCTGTTGCATCTTCAGCAAGGTAAACTTCATTAGTTACTGTCTTGCCTTCTGCATCTGTTGTTTCGTATGTGAATGCATACTTAGTGTTTGCCTGTGCAAATGCCTTCCAGGTAGTTGCCGTATCTGCGAAATCCTTGAGATATGTTGTATCAACAAGACCTGTGTTTACGAAGGATGCAAGATCAAGCTTAACACCGAGAATCTTGTTAAGGATTTTGTTTACAGTGTTGAATGTTTCGTCATCCATACCTGCGAATACACCGATAAGAGCACCGAGAATCATATTGATGATTTCGTCAGTGAATACCATATCCTTAAGCAAGTAGTTAACAAGTTCTTCAATACTGCCTGTTGCGCCTGAATTTGCAAGATCAAGAACGAATTGAGGCATATTGTCAAGACCCTTGAGGATATTGAACACATCGTCAATTGCATTGTTGATAACTGCATCAAGCTTTGTCAATGCAAGTTCAACCTGTGTCTTAGAAGCAACGTCCTCGTTATATTCATATTCTGAGGATGCGATTGCATCGTAGAGAACCTTAAGTTCGTCAACGTTGTAATCGGATGCTGACAAGATCTTGATGATTGTATCAACAAGAACTGTAGGATCATCGATAGCATCGTTAACAACTGTCTTGAGAACTGCAAACTTCTCACCAAGACCGTCGAGAGTTGCATCAAGGTCAACATTGAGCATCTTGAGAATACCGTTGATGTTGTCGGTTGTGATAATCATATCAAGAAGAGTGATGATTGTATCAGCCTTATCACCGGAGATATTCTTGCCCCATGTGCCTGAAAGCTTATCCCATACCTTGATGTCGTTGCCTGCAAGGTCTGAGTTAACCTTAGAAGCTGTATAAATGATAGCACCGTTTTCGTCTGTCTTTGCAGAGCCTGCTGCAAGATCACGGAAGCTGATTTCAAGGTTCAAGCTTGAAGCGTACTTTTCAATAACTGTAATGATAAGCTCTTCAAGAGTTACACCGTTAAGGTCGAGTGTAAGACCTACATTGTAGCCTGCGGCTGCAACATCGTCGCCCATCTTGAAGTTCAGGATTTCCTTGCTTTCGTCGAAGATACCGTTAAGGTCAATAACGATTGCTACAGGAAGTACGCCTTCGATAGACTTGAGAATTGCACTAATCGGAGCAATGAGGTTACCAACGATTGTTGTAAGGCCGTCCTTGCTGATTGTATATGCGAGGTTAGCAATGATATTCATTACGAAGTCAACAGGCTTGTCGAGACCACCAACAACATAAGTGAGAACTGTGTCAAGAATGTAGCCGAGTGTGCCTTGAGTTGCGATTGTTGCTTCATATTCAGTTTGTGTCTTAATCATGTCAGCAGGTACGCCGAGTGCTTCCATGAGAGGAATGATAGCGTAGTTGTAGCCGCTGCCACCCATGATATTGATTTCCTTAAATGCGCTGATTGAGTCAGCATTTTCTGCACTGCCTGTAGATGTACCACCTGCAAGAATTACTTCGAGTACAAAATCAACAGGAGCAAGGAATGATGTGAGAACTGCGACGAACTTGTCAATCTTCTTTTCTGTACTGTCAAGCTCTGCAAGACCCCAAGCGTAATCGTAAATTACCTTTGTTGTCTGTTCTTCAGCGTTTGTCTTAACTACAGTAAGTTCATATTCTACATCTTCGATTGTTGCGTAAAGCTTGCCGTCCTTAGTTGTTACTTCCTTAGCTTCAAGAGCAATTTCTGTCTTGTTTTCGCCATAGGTGTAGTAAGTCTTTGTTACGGCTGCATCGCCTTCGCCGGTTGTCTCTGTCTTATCAACTTCAGCATAAGCCTTTGTAAGAACAACTGTTTCTTCTGTGCCGTCGCCGTCAATATCGATAGAAGCTGTTGTCATACCGTCAGCACCGTAGTATTCCTTAGTAGATTTCTTACCTTCGGAATCAGTTACTTCATAGTTGTATACGTACTTGGTATAATCTTCAATTACTTCAGCCCAAGTTGTAGCATCGCCGAAGAAGCCTGCGATATCTGCATCCTTTGCATAGGTTTCTGCGGTGATATCAATTTCTTCACCGAGTGCACCTGCAACGATTTCGATTATATCGAGAACATCCTGGTTGAGGCCGCCGAAGATACCTGCGAGTAAGCCGACAACTGTATTGAGAATGCTGTCTGTGAGAACGAAGCCGGATACAAGGTCTGCAAGTGTTTCACCGTCATTAAGAAGACCGAGCATCGGAAGAAGCTCTGCAATAAGAGCATCAAGGTTATTGAGTGCAGTTTCAGTTTCAGCCTTTGTTACAGAGTGTCCTGCTGCGTTTGCATAGAGAACTTCAAGCTTCTGAAGAGCTACTTCAGGTTCTTCGATTGCGAAGAATTCAACGATGTACTTAGTTGTGAGATCGTTGAGGAACTTGATAACGCCTGCAACTGCTCCGTCTGCTGACAGATAGCCGATTACTTGATTGATAACTGCGTCCGGATTTGTTTCATCTGCGAACATCGGAAGAATTTCGTCGATTGCAAATGTAAGAAGACCGTTTACAAAGTATTCTTGTGAACCTGTTACGGTTGCAATCTTACCGGTTGTTACCTTTGTTGTGTCGATATTACCGTCTTCATCAAGAACAGTATTACCGCTTGTGTCAACAAGGTTGTCGCCATCCTTAAGAGCTGTGTTTACATCAGATCTGTAAGATGTTGCTACTGTGTATGCACCGATTTCAGCGATGAGTGTCTTGAGCATATCAACAGTGATTACAAGGTCAAGAGTACCTGTCTTAACTGTTGCGTAGAGCTTGCCGTCCTTTTCAACAATTGTGCTGTCGTCAAGTGCAACCTCGTATGTCTTATCACCGTTTGCAGCTGTGTAGCCTGTTACTACATCGTTTTCATCTGTAACAGCAGTGAGTTCAAGCTCCTTTTTGCCTTCGATAAGACCGTTAATGAGAGCTACAAGACCGTCTATTGTGAGATAATCGTCAAGATTAATGTTAAGAAGTGATTGAATGAGTGCATCAGATTCGCCTGTGATGGGTTCAACAACTTCGAGCAGACCCCATGCAAGTGCGAGTACATTATCTACAAGAACTGTAAGGTTATCGCTAACTACGAAGTAGAGAAGACCTGCGAGATGCTGTGAAATGTATTCAACAGGACCGCTTGCGATACCGTCTACGATACCGAATACGATATCAAGGATTGTGCCGAGAATATCTTCGATATCTGTGTATGCGTTGTATACTTCAGGAGTTACGATATCGTCTTCTGTTGTTTCTGTTGCAAGACCTGCATCAACAAGGCAGAGTGCATCAACAAGACCGAGGATACCTTCTTCGTAGCCCTTTGAACCACGAATTTCAAGGAAGCCTGTGCCGAGTGTTACGCCTGCAGTATATTCAGCTGCTCTGTCGTCATCAGGAGTTTCACTGTCTGTACCGGTTGTGGTGTTGTATACAGTTTCAAAGTCGCCCTTATATACGCCGCCGCTTTCAAGCAGAGTAAGTGTCTTGCCTTGAAGGAGAAGCTGGAGAACAGGTGTTACAGGTTGAAGAAGAACCATAATTGCATTTATGAATGCTGCCTTCTTATCGGTTGCTTCGTCGATACCCCAATCTGCTTCGATTGCGATTGCGCCTTCCTTAGCGTCTTCAGATGTGTCTGCAGGAGCATTAGCCTTAACTTCGCTCCATGTCTTTGCATTACCGATAATACCCTTAACTGCGTTAACTGCTGTTGTGTAGTCAGCCTTACCGTTAAAGTGAGCAGTAATAGATGCGAGATAATCGTCAGCTGTGAGCTTCTTGCCACCGATAACGAGAATATCAAGAATTGTATCAATGATATTGTCCTTACCAACTGTGCCGCCGAGAACACCAACAAGAAGGTTAACGATTGTATTCATCATATCATCGGAGAATGCAAGGTTATTGAGTATCGCTTCAACAACTTCTTCGATTACTGTTGAGTCTGCAGGAACTTCCTTCTTAACAGTATCGAGAATAACATCCATGATTGAGCCTTCTTTTTGTTCGCCCGTAACAAGGAGAGTGAGAACAAGCGGAAGAGCTTCGTTGATGATTGTATCAAGCTTACCCGGAAGATTTCCTGCTGCGATATCGTTTGTATGGTCGATTTCAATATAGATGTTAGAGAAATCTGCATAAGTGATTTCGTAGCCTTCAAAGAGAGATACAAGAACATCTGTAATAGTAAGACCTGCAACATCACCGTTAATGAGAGCGATGAGGTTTTCAATGATCATACCAACAAGATTTTGTTCGCCGGTCTTTTCGTCAACTCTCTTTTCTGCAGGAAGAAGAGCATTGAGAAGTTCCTCGGAAAGAACGTTATCAAGAAGATATACAAATGAGTCTGCTATATCAACCTTGAAGTTCTTAACAACATTACGTGTTTCACCTGTAAGTGTATAGTATTCGCCGTGGATAGATGCATCATATTTATCAGATGCGATAGTAACTGTTGCACCTGTATGGCCACCGAATTCGCCGCCTTCTTTAATAACTGTTGCGTTGAAGTATGTCTTACCTGAGTCGATATCACCCATATCAACTGCATACTGAACATATTCACTAAAGAAGTTTTCGCTGAGAAGCTGGATCGGAGCGATAGCATTACCGTTTGCATCAGTCTTATCCTTAACAAGTAAGCCACCAACAAGATTATTGATGATGTTTACAAGGTTTTCACTTGTGCCGATTTCAGATACGATTTCGTCAAGTGTATAAGTTGTAGTCTTTTCTACCTTAGTTGCCTTATCGCCTGTAAGAGCTGTAAGAGCATATTCTTTACCGTCTACTGTAATTGTAGCTTGATCGGCATTTTCGAGGTATACCTCAACTGTCTTAGTTGTTGCCTCAGCGTCATCCTCTGTTGCCTCGGTTTCGTCTGAAGCTTCAGTTTCTGCTACAGCTTCAGTTTCTTCCTCGGTTTCAGTATCTTCTTCAGCCTCAACATCAACTGTGTAGCTGTAACCGTAAAGAGTAGTTGTTACGGTTGTGCCAACATTTGAAGGCATATATGCACCAAGAGCATTACCGAGAACACCACCGAGGAGATCGTTGAGAAGATCGCCAACTGCAGGTTCTGCAACATCAAGGAGTGCAAATACAGGAGAGAGAAGGTTTGTGATGAGCTTTTCAACACCGTCAGATTCGATGAAGTATGCAAGCGATGGAACAAGAGTAAGGATGTACTCAACAGGTGAGTTACAAAGTGCGTCAACAATGTTGAATACGCCGTCTGTAATAGCTGTAAGAGTTACCTTAGAGTTCTTAGCTGCCATATATTCCTCAGCTGTCTTAACTGTACCGAATTGGTCAGCTGCAAGACCCTTAAGCAGAGGAAGAATAGCATATTCGTAGCCTTCGCCACCCTTAAGCTCGATTACCTTTTGTGTATTACCGTCGCTGTCCTTAGATGTGATAGCGATATCTTCGCCACGGAACAAGAAGTTAAGAACAGGTTCGAGTTCAATAATAAAGCCATAGAGAACGTCGATAAATGCGTTGTACTTAGCATCAAAGCTTGTTGCATCTGAAATGCCCCAAGTGTAGTCAACAACAACAGTTGTGCCTGCTGCAACCTTAGTAGCATCTGTTTCAGAAACTGTCTTATAAGTAAACTCGTTCTTAGAGCTATCAGCAATTGCGATTTCGTAAGTGTAGAGTGTTACCGTCTTCTTTGTGCCGTCTTCGAGAGTGATTTCTGTTTCAGTCTCATTTTCAATTATTGCTTTGTCAATGTGCTTTGCAACAACGTATTCTGTCTTTGATTCGTCAGCTTCTGTTGCTTCATCGTCTTCTGTTACAACTGTGTCAACATAATAGTATACGTTTTCAGAGTAGTATGCTGCGATGTCTGCCCATGTAGCTGCACGATATACAGGATTGTTATTGTCGTCAGTCTTTTGAACGTCGTCTGATGTATCGTCAGGTGTGCCCTTATCGTCCATTACTCTAAGGTCTGCAGCATCTATAGCTGCTTGAAGCATTGCGTCAACAGCAGCGTTGTCGGAAGCTGTAATTACACCTGCCGGTGTGAAGTTAATATCAAGAAGATCGTCAAGGAGAGGAAGAATTGTGTCGATGATTTCTGTACCACCGAGAACGCCAACAAGAGCGCCAACTATGGTATCCATCATTTCGTCGTTGAATGCAAGATCTGTAAGGATAGCTTCAACAACCTTTTCGAGTGTTACACCGGTGTAGCCACCGTCTGTGTCCTTAACGCTTTCGAGTGCTCCCTTGAGCAATGCTACTTCTTCAAGCATCGGAAGAAGATCCGGAATAATAGCAATGAGAGCCTGGTCAAGCTTCTTGATTGCACGTCTTACCTTACGTGCTGTGAGAGTTGTGTCAACTGAATATGTGTCATAATCGTAGGTAAGTTCGTCGAATGACAAGTATTCAAGAAGATCGTTTTCAACATCATAGTGGTTGAAGTAGTTAAGAAGTACTTCGAGTACACAGTATCTGTTGTCGCCTGTGATACCTTCGATAACTGTCTTAATTGTTGCATTCTTTTCGTTGTTGAGGTCAACGCCTGCAACGGCAAGAATATCAAATACAAGTCCGTCTTCTGAAAGAACGATTTCAGAGATGATTTGAAGAATTGTGTTAGCGTTTTCGCTTCTTACACCCTTAACATATCTTGCACTACCGATTGTCTGTGCGCCGAAGTAACGCATTGTTTCAACGTTGCTGATTGCGCAAGTCTTTGAAACGATGAGTGAGAAGATGCCGTCAAGGAATGAAAGATCTTTGTATTCAGCACTGTCAGGAGCCTTGTCTTTATTAACAAGATTCTTGATGAGGTCTATAAGACCGTTTTCAGTGAGAAGATTGTCTACAATTTCTTCTACTGTATCTGTGCCTTCAGGGAATGCGATTGTATCCTTAAGAAGATCTACAAGGAATGCGTAAACATTGAGAGCTACGAGTGGCTCATCTCTGCCTTCGATTACTTGTTCTGCTGCTGAAACCTCGTTAACCATATCAACAAGAGTGATAACAGGAGCGAGAAGCTGTTCAACAGCCTGAGCAAGACCTTCGGATGTGATGAAGTATGAAAGTGATGGGATAAGATTGATAATTGTCTGTACCGGAGCTGCAAGAATTGTGTGGAGAAGCTTTTCAATACCGTCAACAACGAATACTGCAAATTCTTCATCAGTAGCAATTGCTGCAACTGCGTTCTTATCCTTTTCGATTGTGATACCGAGCATTTCTGCAACAGGAATTATGAATCTGTCGTAACCGTCGCCTGCTGAGATTGTGATACCGTCAAGGATAACGAGATCGCCATCTTCGAGCATAAGAAGCTTGAGAACAGGTACGAACGGAACTACGATATCTTCAAGAAGAGCAAGCACGCCGTTGTAATTTGTGATACCAAAGCTGTTTGTTTCGCCGAGCTTGAGTGAGTACTGTTCAGCATATACAACGTTGCCGTCCTTATCTGTTTCAGCAATATAGATTGTATTGCCGTTTTCGTCCTTAAGAACTTCTGTTGCATCGTCTGCTGCTGCAGTGATGTAGTATTCATTACCGTAAGAGTCAATCTTAACCTCAGCATCAACTGCTGCAGGAATGTTAGAAACGACGCCGTCCTTATCGGTCTTTGTTGCAAGAGCGATTACAGGAACTTTCTTAGTAATTGTTTCACCGTCTGCATTTTCAATTTCAATTTCATGTGTTGCAAGAAGGTTTGTGCCATTGTTGTATGTGTAAATCTTGTTTTTACTTTCATCAACATCAGGTGTAGCTTCATTGTCAACATCATAAATGAAGTGTACGCTCGGGTCAAATGCGTCTACTGTGTAGAACTTATTGTAAGCGTCTTCCCATGTATCGCAACCTGCAAATACTGTTGCAACTGTTGCGTTTTGAGCCTTGAAGTAGCTGAGTTGGAGATTGATACCGCCATCTGCGCCACCTGTGAGCTCGTAAACCATTGAAAGGATGCTGTCAAGCTTGCCCTTACCAAAGAGATTTACAAGAAGTGTGAAGATTGTTGTTGCAAGACCGTTCTTGTCCTCTGTATCAACAAAGAGTGATGTAAGAAGATTTTGAACAACCTCTTCAACTGTATCGCCTTGTAAGTTGAGGTCAAGGTTTACACCGAGAACAGGAAGAAGCTCACCTATAAGAGGAAGAATTGCTGTTACAAGTCCGTCAAGCTGTGTCGGAAGAGCTTCAAGTTCAGCTTTGCTGAGACCTGTTGCATCCCAATCAACTTCAGGAAGCTCTGTGTTTTCAGTGTTGTTATTTACTCTTTCATCGGAGTAAACGATATCGTACCACGAAAGCAGGTTGATAATGAGAGCTTCAATTGCCTGAGGATCTTCAAATACGCCGTAGATAAGAGCGCTGAGAAGTTCGTTTGTATCAAGGTCGCCCTCGTCGTTCTTCATATCGATTGTCTGGAGGTATTCATCAGAGAAGTCGAGACCCTTGATGAATGCTGCAAGAAGTTCACGAACACCCGGCTGGAATACGATTGACTCGAGAACTGCAAGAAGAACTGTTTCACGGTCTACATAAAATGTTTCGTTTTCGATATTTTTGTTTTCAACATAGCTATCGTTAAGGTTAGCTGCAACGAATACAGGAGACTTGATATAAACATCGTTGTCGCCTTCGGTGTCATACCATGCACAAGAAGCAATAGTTACAAAGAGCTGTTCGCTGATAATATCTGAAAGCTCTATCTTTGTCTTTGCGCCTTCTTCGCCAATCTCAAAGGATACACCGAGGATAAGATCCCAAAGGATATCCATAAATGTGAGCTTGCCAAAGTCGATACCTGTGTTGTTTTCAATTGAATTTTCGGTCTTATCATCTTCTGCCGAAGCATCAACAACTGCAATACCTGCTGCTTCGTTAGCTTCTTGAGCTGCGTCGATTTGTTGATCAAGATATTCTGCTGCTTCTTGTTCAACTTCACTGCTTTCTTCGCTGTTTGCAAGGTTGTAGAGAATACCCTTAACCATACCCATAAGATCAAGGTCATAGATATTCTTGATAAGATTTGTTATAGCTGTAACAGGTGAAAGGAGATTTTGGAGAACAACGTCAATACCGTTGCTTTCAAGGAAGCGAGCAAGATACGGAAGTACTGTTGCAAGAGTTGAAACAGGACGCTCGCAAAGTGAATCAACAAGTGCAAGCAGTGCGTCAACGATCGATTGAAGCATTACCTGCTTGTTGCCTTGTGTTGTTCCGTCGCCGTAAACAGCTGCTTCGTAAGAAGTCTGGTTTGCGTAATATTTATCAGCTGTAAGATATGCGTTGCCGTCTGTATCCTTAAGAGCAGTAACGCCAAGAGCTTCGATAATCGGAAGAATTACGCCTGCGTAGCCGTCGAAGCCACGAAGTGTGATTTCGTCATAGATAGTGATATTACCACCTGTGAGGAAGAGCTCAAGTACCATTGAAAGAGGTGAAAGGATATCCCAAATAACTTTTACGAAGTTATTTCTGGACTGAACTCTTGCTGTTTCGATCGCAGCTTCCTTTTCAGCAGCTGTCATATCGTCAGTAACAGTAGCTTCAACAACAATATTCCAATCAGCATCAAACTTAATTGCTGTCTTTTGGCTTGTTGTATCGTCAATCATCTTAGCTTGGATGGGTTGCTCGTAAGCTTCTTCATCGTCAGTTGCTTCGATGGTAATTGTTGTTTCGCCGGTCTTTTCAAGGTACACGAGGTTTTCAACGGTTTCGTCGTCTACAAGTGTATTGTAGTAGTATACATATTCAACAGTTTCAACACCGTCAACTGTTGTTGTTCTTGTTTCTTGAATCTTATTGTATACCGGAATAAGTTTTACTGTATCGTCCTTATCGCCGTCGCTGTCAGCATCAACTGTTACAGTTGTGCCTTCGAGTTCGTTAGACTTAGCATAGTACGATGCATAGATAATGTCGCCATTAGCATCAGTTGCTGTTACAAGATTGCCCTGCTCATCTTTTGTGAGAGTTGCATACTTGTATTCATATTGTGTATTAGCTTCGCCAACTTCTTTCCAAGATGTTGCGCTGCCGATAAGTGATGTAAGTGTAGCATTGTTCTTGAATGCTGCGGGAGCGATGTTAAGAGCGTTACCGTTGCTATCCTTAACATTGTCAAGAATATCTGTAACGATACCGAGAATGTTATCTACGCTATCCGAAGCAAGTAAGCCAACGAGCATACCGAGAAGGTTGTTGATCATCTCGTCTGTGAAGAGCATATCTTCAAGAAGAGTATTAACCATGTTGCCGAGTGTAAGGTCGTCATCAGCATCAACAATACCGTTGAGGAGAGCGCCTTCCTTAGTAAGGTCAGCCTTGAACAGGTTAAGAACTGTACCAACAAGCTTGTCGAGATTGTCAATAGCATACGATGTCTTTGTACGAGCGATGATTGAACCGCTCCAATCCTCTGCTGTTACATCGCTGTAGCTGTAGCCGTTATCATCATAGAAATCGTAGTGATATTCTTCGATAGCTATGAGCTGAACTTCACTTGCTGCTGCAACCGAGTATTCTGTGAAGAGTGTAACGATAAGGTCAACAACTTCATCAGGATTCTTGAACACACCTGTGAGAATTTCGTCGAGCATTGCTGCATCTGTACCGTTTTCGTCTGTAATATCGTAGCCGAGAACGCTACCGAGAACTTCCTTAAGAGTTGTGTTAGCAAATACGAAGTCAAGGATGAACATAAGCACGTCAGCCTTAGATACTGTAACCTGACCGTTGTATGCGTCAATCTTAACAAGATTTGACTTTTCAACTGCTGTAGTTGTATCTGTGATTGTAGCTTTGCCGTTTGCATCGATAGTAACTGATTGAGTTGTAAGGTCTACAGAACCGCTTGGTTTAATTGTCTTTGTATTACCGTTACCGTCAGCAACTGTTGTGTAGCCGGAAGCACCGATAGGATCAGCAAGTGCTGCAAGAGAACGAAGCCATCCTGTTACTGCAACTGTACGAAGCTGTCTTGCTTCTTCAAGCTTATCAGCATCAGTTACACCGTTGATTGTGTTGGCGTTGATAATATCCCAAGCTGCGTTTTCAACATCAGCATCGATAAATGTTGTAATTGTTCTCATATACGGCTGGTCATACTTATAGATACCTGCCATATCAATCTTGATGTTTGCAACGAATGAAACAAGAGCCTCTGTGAACGAAATGTTCTTTGTTGAAGCAAGTTCTGTTGTAACAGTCTTATTGCCGTTTTCATCGTATGTAACAACATCGTACTTCTTCTGTCCGTCATCATCTACATAGAAACCGAAGATTTCTGTGAATGAATCCCATGTGTTTGTACCGAGTCTGTCGATAATACCTGCACCAACGTCGTTAACATCAATAGCAAGAACAGGAGCAAGTCTGTCTGTAAGAACAGTTACGAATGAGAGAAGGTTAGACACAACCTCGTTAAGACCATCGCCTACGATAAAGTATGCGAGTGTCGGAAGCATTTGTGTAAGAGTAGCAATTGGGTATTCAGCAAGGATTTCTACGAAGAAGAATACATAGTGAAGAATAACATTGATGAACATTTCCATATCGTATGTTCCATCCCATGTAATTGTTCCTGCATTTTCTGCTGCGTAAGTCCATGTAGCTTCTGTTGTTGTATCTTTGAGTACCCAGCCGCCGAATGAGCGCTTAGCACCTGCGTTACCCTTAATGAGGTTTGCAGGAATCTGTGATACATCAGAGCCATACTTAGCTGTTCTCTTTGCATTGAGAGTAGCAAGATATGTATCAGTATCACCGTCAGCTGTATTGGTGTTAAGGTATGTGAGGATAGCATCGAGACCAAAACCACGAAGAAGCGGAAGGATAGTATTTTCGTAGCCGTCCATACCTTCAATATTAAGAGTGTCAAAGAGCTTAACTGCTGTACCTGTTTCCTCACCGAAGAAGAGAGCTGTGAGGATTGTTTCAAGAGGATTGATAAGATCCCAAAGAGCTGCAACGAAGATATCGATGTTCTTATAGAAGTTTGCGTTACCCTCAAGGAAGCCGAAGGACCACTTCGGTGTTGAAGTTTCGTCGTAAACTACTGTAAGGTCGTACTTGGTGTAAACGTCCTTAGTTTCTGTTCCACCGTCTTCGTTTTCGATTTCTTCGGTACCTGTCTTAACAGCGAATGACTTAAGAGCAGAGATAGTTGAAGTGTATTCAACAGTTTCACCTGCTGCATTCTTGTAAGTATAGAGATACTCACCGTCTGCATTCTTCTTCTGGTCGTAAAGCTGTACAGAAGTTGTAATCGGATTTGCAGTGTCGTCAACCATAACGGTTGTGCCGTCTTCAGCCTTAACCTCGTTACCATCGTCATCAAGCTTTGCGATTTGAGCGTATGCTAACGCCGGGGTACCGTCTGCGTTAAGAACTACGTTACCGTTATCGTCATATTTGTATGTTGAAACCTTATTGTGGGCATCCTTAATCATAGCCCATGTAAGAGCTTCGCCGTTAACTTTACCGTCATCGCTAACTGTGAGGCCGTAGCTCATAAACTGGCGAAGACCGCTGTTTGCGTCTGCAGCAACATAAAGCTTATCAGCGCTAAGGTCAATACCTGCTTCAGCAATAATCGGAAGTAAGTCGCTGACTGTGCCGCCACCTAAAATACCGAGAAGTGCATTGTAAATTGTGGTCATAAGCGAATCGCTGTAAACGAGATCGCCCACAAGACCTGCAACTATGTCGTAAAGTCCAACTGCACTTGAGTCAAGCTCAATACCGAGCTTTGAAAGGTCGAGTGTACCTGTTGATGAAAGAATGTCAAGGATATCAGGAACAGCCTTACCGATAATTGCATCAAGACTGTCGAGAGTATCTTCAACCTCTTGTTGAGTAAAGAGAACGTTGCCGTTTTCATCTTGAGTAATTGAATCCCAATCGTAACCCTTATGCTCGATACCGTACTTCTGGATAGCAGCTTCAGTATTATTGAGAAGAGCATCACCAAGAGTTTCGTAGAACATATCTACGCCTGTACCCGGAACATAGTCGGTAAGAAGGTCAACAAGGATACCTACAATGATATCAACTGCAGTACCGTCATACTTACCGTTTGTCATATTGTCTTCTTTACAACGGTTAACAAGAGCGAGAACGATTTCTTCAACACGTGCAACCTGGTCAGCGTCGTAGTTACCTGCACCGTCGCTTACATACCAGCTTTCCCATGCGGAAGCAATCAGCTGCATAACGTCTTCGTTAAGAATTGAACGAACGAGTGTTATAAATGTCTTACCTGCGTGGCCGTCGAAGTAGTGGAATGTTGAAAAACTGCCGTAAGCAACGCTTGTGTCAACATTTGAGGTGTAAGTTGTTGCAGTACCGCCGTGAACAGCGATTGAACCGAAGTCAACGAATGAAGAAATAGTGAATTCACCGTTAATGCCTTCTTCCTTGAATGTCTTTGAAAGAAGAGTATTAAGAAGTGTTTCAAGATCAAGGTATTCGTCAATAAGAGCTGCAACGTCAAGTTCGAGTATCTTAGAAACGATAGGATCTACGATACTGAGAATTTCAAGAACAGGACCGATGAGATTCTTAACTGCCTGTGCAAAGTTAGATGTTCTAACCGGAGCTCCGTTCGCATCCAATTCCTCTGTATCATAGGTATACATAAAGTAAGCAAGGTTTGGAAGTAATTCAAGAAGTACTGTGATAGGACTTTCAAGAAGACCTGTCAACTTTGTACTGTCATCACCGATAAGAAGGGCACGGATACCAACAAGCAACGGTGTAAGCGGTGAATTGTAAATCGGATAGTTTCTGTTGCCTGTATTACTTTCGTATGTTTCCTTTGACGGGAGAGTGCCTGTCATATTAAGAACGTATGTCTTGTAATTAGCATCAGACATCGAAACAGTATAGCTTGTACCCGGAATTTCAACATTACCAACACCGAATGATTCGAGAATCATTGTAAGAGATCTCTGGTAACCGTTGTTACCTTCAAGGTAAAGCTCGTCGAAGAAGCGAAGGTCTTCACCTGTAAGGATAAAGCTGAATATTGAGTTAAGAGGTGAGAGAAGGTCTGTAAGAAGTGAGAAGAATGCGTCAACCTTTTCTTCGTTTGTTGCTTTGTCAGAAAGGCTCGGATACCAGTCGTATCCCTTATCAGGTGCAGAAACCTGAGCCCATGTAAGGTTCATGTAGCTTCTTTGAAGCTCAGCCTTTGTTGTTGCGTCAGCATTTTCAAGTGCTTCGCCATATTGAGCAGCAAGCCAATTTGCAATACCTGCATTTTCAAAGTTCGCACCGGTCGCTGTATTTTCATAGAATGCACCCGGTCTTATATCGATGCCAAATTTAGCAAGTGTCGGAAGAAGCTTAACCATTGTATCGCTTGCAAGAATACCTGCAAAGAGACTTGGGCTTTCTATTGTATTGCCTTCTTCATCTGTAGTTGTAGTAGGATTGAAGAGAATCTCTGCAACAAGCTGCATAAGCTCGTTTGAAGATACGATATCAGCAACTGCGTCAGCAAGAGGAGTAGCCGATGTTGTATCGATATTGTTAAGAATGTCTTGAATGAAGCTAAGGCTTACTTCTTGACCTAAGAGATTAAGAGGTTTGCCGAGAATACCGTCGAGAGTATCACCAAGTAAGTCAAGAATTGTAGGAATGAGATCCATAATGAGCTCATCAACATTCTTGATAGCAGTGTTAACCTTTTCAAGTCTTTCTTCATCTGTTGTGTTTACATCAGCAGTGCTCATATCGGAAAGTGAATCTGTAAGGTATTCACCGAGAACGAACTGTGCTGAATCAGACGACAATGTATCACCTGACTCCTTGCGAGCCCAATCGAGAAGAATTTCGCCGTCCGTGCCCTTATTGGATGCCGAGTTGATATAGGTATAGCCACCAACCGGGTATTCGTTGAGAAGCGATACAAGGATACCTACAAGTGTGTCTGCCTGACCTTGAAGGGCACCAAGGACAGTACCGATGATACCTTCGGTACCGAGAATAGCACCTACAAGGTTAAGAACACCGTCGTTCAATATCCAACGAATAAGAACAAGAAGTACGTCTGAACGGTCTGCATACAGGTGGTAAATATAGTGTGTTTCGTTAACACCGGCAACTGTCTTACCTGTGCAGGTAGACATAGCCATTAAGCGGTTGGCAGGAATTGTCAATGCAAGCTTACCAACCATATCGCCGGATTTATCCTTTGTCCACTTGTAAGCATCAAGCATACCCTTGCTAAGTCCGAACAAGGTTTGCGAAAGCTTACCGGTAGCAAGATAATAACAGCTGTTTTCTTCGTCGTAATATGCAACCTTCTTGGTTACCTTAGTAAGACTGTCGTTTGTCGTTGTACCGTTGGTATATTTTGCGGCGTAAGTAGTTGCAGTATCATCGTAGTCATAATACAGCACATTTCCGTTGGCGTCCGTTTCATCCACCAATAGGAAGTTCGTATAATAATTCCACGCCGCTGCATCATCGTAGGTCGGTCCCCAGGCCGTTCGCGTTGTCTTCGATAGAGATTCAAGAAGACCTGAGATGCCGTTTTCAAGATCTATACCGTCAAGCAACGGAATAATAAGATCGTTTGAAAGATACATATCACCGCTACCGGTAACAGATGTAACAACAACAGATACATCATACATATAGTGAAGTGTGATTCTCTTGAGTTTTGGAGCAATCTGATTGTATTCAAGTGCTGCTACAAGATTTGGAAGAAGGTCAAGAATTGTACCAACCGGATCCACGAAGAAAGTACCTTCAAGCCAATTTATAAGAGGAGAAATAAGGTCTCTCCAAAGGTCGTAACCATAGTTCTTGATATAATATGTTGAGCCGAAAGCATTGTTAGCTGCGCAGTCTGCAACGATAGTATCCTTTGAAGGATAGTTGGTAATACCAAGGAGCTCGTAAAGAGGAAGAAGGAGTGCGTCGTAGATACAGTCTTCTGAAGCATAGAAGTACATATCACCACCAAGGTTGATACTTAAAACAGCAGCCTTAAGGGCATAAGCAGATCTGTCGGAGGTAAGAAGACCACCAAGAAGTGCCTGATAACCTGATGTTGCAGATGCCATAGCCATATAGAACTGTTCCCAAGATTTGATTTGCCATACCGCACTGTCGTCCATATCATCCCAAAGAGCAGGATCGATACCCTTTACGTCTGAGGTGCCTTCCGGATAGTTTTTAAGAACTGTATCAGTCCAATATGTTCTGGCTTCTTCATCACCGGTACTGTCATAAATCGGAGCTGTTCTACAAATTTCAAGAATCTTTGAATAGTTTGGCCATGTGCCTACACCACTCAAGGAAAGTGAACCGTTGAACCAACGATAGAACTGAACACCGGTCTGACCAAGACCATAAGTATAGTCTGAGTTTTCAACATACCACTGAGGCATGGTTGCAAGAGTACAACGAAGGAACATCGGGAAGATGTAAGCACTTGAACCGCTTTCAACCATAAGGTCAACTTCACCGGCCATATCGTAGATCATAGGACCTACCATTTCGTTGAGAAGTGTAAAGAGCATTGTTTGAAGCTGGCCGCTGAAAAGATAGTTAACTATCATAGCCATAAGCCACTCTTTAATATTTTCACATGCTTGACCAACATAATATGTATCGGTGCCGAATGTATATTTATACTCCCAATAGCCAAGAGGATTGGTCATAGCTTCTACGCTGGTGTATGTTGTGCCGTTTACAGTTGTGCCTGTAATATTAGGGTCTGATGAATATACTATGTTACCTGAGTCAGCAGATGTTGATGTATAGCAAACATAGCCGTATGTAACATTACCGTCACTGTCTGTCTTAGTCTTATGCTTATTGCCGCTCATAAGACCACCGATAAGATCTGCAAGGTCTTTGGAAAGGATGATGCCGTTGAGGTCGTCGATAGCTTGTTCAACAAGTGCTTCAGCTTTTGCTGTTGAAAGAAGACCAACAGAATCTATAATTTCTTGAACGAGACTGTAATCAAGAGTACCGAGACCTTTGTCCCAAATATATGTGTAATATGTGCCTGCGTAATTGCTTGCACCATCCCACTTATCGAAAAGTATGTTACGGATATCAACGTCTACGTCAATACCGCCTTGAGCTTCTCTCATTTGTTTGAGCATAGACTGATATTCTTCAGCCTGAGCGATAACGGAGGGGTTACCCTCGTTAACTGAATCGTAGTAGGTTGCTACATCGTCGTGCAGACGAACATAGTCAGGATTTTCAGCAACCTGCTCTGCAAACTGTTCTGCATCAGGATCGTACTTAGGATATGTGTTGAGGAATCTAAGAAGCTCAGAAGGAATAGCTTCGCTTGCAACTGCATCATAAGCACCAATGATTGATTCAAAGTTGTAATATGTAACCTTATTGCCTGCTTCCTTATAGTAGAAGTAAACCTGATCAACAAGGTCATAGATACGATTTACAGCACGACGCTTAAGGTCGTTGATAAATTCTGTGTATGGATCTACACCTTCCTCGCCAAAGATTTCCTTTGCAAGGTCAGCAGTAGCTGTATCTTCAACGAGAGTACGGCACTCTTTATAACCCATATTGAGAATATCGTTAACCATACCTACGATTGTGCTGTATGGCATACTACCGGTAAGGATGGCAGCATCAATATAGGCATCCATTCGTGCCTTGTATTCGATATATGTAGAACCGTTAACGTTAAGGTTTACAACACCGTATGCTGATAAGAACTTGTTCCAGTTAGCTTCTGTAAAGGTAATCTTATCTGCTTGAGCGAGAGTGCTGTTTGCACCAACATTGATAAGGTAGCCGAAGTATGTTTCACCACCGGCATTTTCAATGTACGGGAATACGCTTTCATTAAATACAGCAATTACTGATGATGCACCCTTAACACCGTTGTCAGCATCACCGTTAAGGAATTCAAAAGCTGCATTGTAATCTGTATGGATGCAGTGTTCATCTTCGCGTGTGCATGTATCACTTGCACAAGTCTCTGCGCAAGTCGCACCAGCGCAAGGCTCCCATACGTGACCCAATGCTGTTGACTGAGAAGGTGTGAGAATTGAAGGATCGGTAAGATCTGTATCAACCACAAGCTTGAAAAGACGAACAAAATCATCATACTGCTCATTAGCGTGTGTATTTGCAACAAGGTGTGCAAGGTCTGTTACACGTGTGAGAAGGTTAGAATAATATGTATCACCTGAAAGACCATCTTTTGCAGGGAAAGCTGCGATGATCTTGGTTTGAATATTCACGATATTTTCGCCGTCAAAAGCATCCTGGTCTTCAAGTGCATCGAGCTGTGCGACAATCTCTTTGTATGTAATTTCAAGAGCATTACCTGTTGTTTCGGTTGCAGCTCTTGCAAAGAGTGCCTCGATAGCATCCTGATATTGGGTAGCATAAGCTGCAGCGATATAACCAACGATGTTAGTCTTATACCACTGTTTAACTTCTGCCCAAGTCTTTTGATTGTCCGGGTTAGTAATATTCGGAGTAACATAATAGTTCCATATATCTTCCGGAGTACCAACACCTGTCATTTCAATAGCATCCGAGAACTGGTCGATATCTGTTGAAATACCGATAACAGTTTCGTTAAGAACATCCATGCCCTGTGTAGCACCGAGTTCTTCATAGTTTGTAGTGAACCAAGTGTTAGCCTTTGTAACAAAGGCAGCTACCTGCTCTTTAACAGATGCCATACTTGCAGCAATAACTGCAGAGTCCTGCTGAGTGTTTTCAAAGGTAATCTCTGTAACGCTACCGTTTGTAACAGCAAAGTTAACCGTAGCATTATAAAGCTGAAGATCATCAGCGGATTCAGGAATATCTTCGTAGTCAGGAGCCCATTGAAGCACGTCAAAGCCCGCACCGATATAAAGCTCTACGCCCTCGCATGAGCCATCGGCAGTTTGACCAAAAGCATAGTACTCAAGAATTTCGTTATACTGGTCAATTGTAAGCGCAGTTTCCCTAGTAGATAAAGCAGTTACGAAATCATCATAAATTGCCTTATAAATAGAGTAAACGGTAGTTTTGCCTGCGGCAAGCTTAACCTTAGCTGCTTCTACATAAGCAGCAGTTACCCAGTGCCACGAGGATGTTGAGGAGTCAAGCTCAACATACCAATAATCGGTACCGTTTTGTCGAGGAACCTTCTTTTTGTCCTCCGCTGTAGCTTTTTCTGCCTTAGCTGCAAGAATGTAGTCCGCCAACGTTGCGTGGTGGAACTCAATTCTGCTCATGAGGTTGTCGATAGTATTATCAGCGCCTAAAACACCGAAACATACCGATACACTCGATACTATCATCATGATAGCGAGCAA